>JBGPIJ010000069.1:0-11873 GCA_041484865.1 Gemmatimonadota bacterium | reverse complement strand
GGGATCACCGGGATCATCGGGCCGAACGGGTCGGGAAAGACCACGCTGCTCGAGGCAATCGCCTGGGCGATCTACGGGCATACGGCGGCGCGCGGCGACAAGGATTCGATCCGGACCATCGGCGCGAAGCCGCGCGCGAGCGTGCGTGTCGAGATGGACTTCGGGCTCGGGTCGCACGAATACCGCGTCGTCCGGGGCCTGCACAACGCCGAGCTGTTCGTTGACGGCGCGCTGGTCGCCAACTCGCTCTCCGAGGTGAGCGGCAGGCTCGAGCGTGCCCTCGGCATGACGCACGACGAGTTCTTCAACACCTACTTCACGGGTCAGAAAGAGCTGGCGGTGATGAGCGCGCTCACGCGTCCGGAGCGCGCCGCGTTCCTGTCGCGCGTACTGCGCTACGAGCAGCTCAGCATCGCCCAGGAGCAGATTCGCGGGGAACGGAACGACGTGGCCGCGGAGCTGCGCGGCCTCGAGGCGGCGCTGCCCGATCCCGCCGTGCTCGCCGTGCAGCGCCGCGAGGTGGAGGAGCGCCTCGTCGCGGCGCGGCGCGCGAGCGAGGTGGGGGAGGCGGCGCGCGCGAAGGCTCAGCAGGTGCGCGGGCGGGAGGAGCCGCGCTGGAACGAATGGATGGCGCGCCGCGAGCGGACCCTCTCGCTCGACGGCGAGCGGCGCATGGCCGAGCAGGGCGTCGTCGTGCGGCGCCAGGAGTTCCAGCGGCTCGACAGGGAGTTGGCGGACGCGCTGAAAGCGCGGGAGCAGTTGAAGCAACGCGCGGCGGATCTGGCGCCGCTCAGCGAGTGGAAGCGCGAGTTGGCCGATCTCGAGGCGTTGCAGCGCGAGGACACTGCCCGTCGGGCCGAGCAGGCGCAGCTCGATGAGCTGACGCGGACCATCAAGCGGCTGGAACAGCGCAGCAGCGAGCTGGCCGACGCGGAGCAGGAGCTCGAGCGGGCGGAGCAGGAGGTGCGGAGCCGCACCGAGCGGCTCGAGGCGGCCGAGGCGGCGGCGGGAGAGCAGCGCGCCGCCTGGGTGCGGGAGAAGGAATATGCGGCCACCCGGCGCACCGACCTGTTGAAACAGTACGAAGAGGTGCAGGAACAGCGCGACAAGATCGCGTCGCTCGGTCCGGAGGGAGAATGCCCCACCTGCCGCCGGCCGCTCGGGGAAGAGCACGCCGCAGTGATCGGCGTCCTGGACCGGCAGCTACAGGCGGTGGTGGACGACGGCAAGTACTTCCGGGGTCGCCTCGAGCAGCTGGCGGAACCGCCATCGGCTGTTATAACTGCGGAGAAAGAGCGGGACGCGGTGCGCGAGGAGACGCGCCTCGCGAGCGAGCGGGCGGGGGCGCTGCGCGCGCAGGCTGACGAGCGGGCGCGCGCGCTGCGCGAGCTGGACGGGGCGCGGAGCCGCGCGGACGCGCTGCTCCTCCGCCTGCGCTCGCGGCCCGCCGGGTACGACGCGGCGCGGCACGACGCCGTGCGCGCCGAGCTGGTGAAGCTCGAGCCGGTGGCGCTCGAGGCGGCGGCGCTCGAAGAGCGGGCTCAGCGGGCGGAAGGGCTGGTGCGCGAGGCGGAGCTGGCGGAGCGCGGGCTCACCGAGGCGGAGCGCCGCGTGCGGTCGCTCGCCGACGCGGTCGCCGCCGAAGGGTTCTCCGAGGAACAGTATCGACAGGCCAAAGATCGCTACGATCGCGCCCTGGGCGCGCTGCGCGAGGCGGAGCTGGCGTTGGTCGAGGCGCGCGGCGCGTTGACCCGCGCCGAGAGCGACGTGCGGGAGGCCGAGCAAAAGGCCGAGGTGCGGGCCGCGCAGGAGCGCTACATCGCTGGCCGCAAGGAGCGGCTGCGGCTCCACAATGAGCTGGACCGCGCGTTCTCGGACTTGCGCGCCGACCTGAACGCCGCGATGCGGCCCGAGATCGCCGAGCTGGCCTCGGGATTCCTCGCCGATCTGACCGACGGCCGCTATCAAGAGGTCGACCTGAACGACGACTACGAGATCGCGATTCTGGACGACGGCGTGCCCAAGGCGGTCATCTCGGGTGGGGAGGAGGACATTGCCAACCTGGTGCTGCGCCTGGCGATTTCGCAGATGATCGCCGAGCGCGCCGGCCAGCCGTTCTCGCTGCTTGTGCTCGACGAAATCTTCGGCTCACTCGATGAGGCGCGCCGCGGGCACGTCGTCCAGCTGCTGCGCCGCCTCGCCGATCGCTTCCCCCAGGTGGTCTTGATCACCCATATCGAGCAGGTGCGGGAAGGGCTGGATCGGGTGATCCGCGTGGAATTCGACCCCGCGCTCGGCACAAGCCGCGTGCGCGATGACACCCCCATCCTCGGAGCCCCCGATGCGAGCGTGGCTGCCTGAGCGTCTGGTCTCGGGCCCCGAGGTCGTAGGCGAAGACGGCATCGAAGGCCTGAACCGCGTGTTCGCGGACGCCTTCACCGACCGCTACCGCCGCGACGGGCTCGTGGGCGTGCGCGTGCCGTTCCTCAATCCCCAGATCTGGCGCTACGCGTTGCTCGATGCGGGCGACGGGGCCATGGTGTGGCGCGACGAGTCGGGCCAGATCGTGGCCTTCAACATCGCGCACCGCTCTGGGTCCGAGGGGTGGATGGGTCCGCTCGCCGTCCGCCCCGACCGGCAGGGTGTGGGCATCGGGAAGACGATCGTGCGCGCCGCAGCCGACTGGCTCGTGAGTCGCGGGGCGGCCACCGTCGGTCTCGAAACGATGCCGCGCACCGTCGAGAACATCGGCTTCTACGCTCGATTGGGCTACGCACCGGGGCATCTCACCGTCACGATGACCCGCGACATCACGACGCGGGGACACGCCGCGCCGTCGCTCTTCTCGCAACGGGGTGCGGCGGACCGTGATGACGGGGCGGCGGCGATCCGGCGCCTGATGGCCGACCTCGTGCCGGGTCCGGACTTCACGCGCGAGATCCTGCTCACCGAGGAGCTGGATCTCGGCGATACAACGCTCGTCGACGGCGCCGACGGGCTCGATGCGGCCGTGCTGTGGCACTCGGAGCCGCTCGCCGAAGGCCGCGCGCGGGAGGAGGTGCGCATTCTCAAGCTCGCCGCACGGGACGAGCGCGCCTTCTCGGCCGCGCTCGCCGCCACCGAATCGGCCGCCGCCCACGCCGGAATCCGCCGCGTCGCCATCCGCTGCCAGACCCGCTACGTGGCGGCGTTCCGGCAGCTTGTAGAGCGCGGCTACCGCGTCCGCTGGACCGACCTGCGGATGACCCTGGATGGCTACGAGGAGCCGCACGCCCGGTCGGGCGTCGTGTTCTCGAACTGGGAAATCTGAGGCAAATGCGGAATTCGGAATGCGGAATGCGGAATGATGCACGCCGCCTCCATTCCGCGTTCCGCGATCCTCATTCCGCATTCCCATGAGCACCGGTCTCGTCGTTTTCGCGCTGACCTATGTGCTCATCGCGGTGCAGCGGTTGCCGTTCGTGCAGCTCAACCGGCCGGCGGCGAGCCTGCTCGGCGCGGTGGCGATGGTCGTGCTGGGCGTGCTGCCGCTACCCGAGGCCTACGCCGCGATCGATTTCGACGTACTCGTCTTCCTGCTCGGCCTCATGCTCATCGTCGGGTACCTGGAGGTCGGCGGTTTCTTCGAATGGGCGGCGGAATGGATCCTCCGGCGCGCCGGCAGCCCCGAGCGCCTGCTCCTCTCCGTCGTGGTGGGCGGCGGCCTCCTCTCCGCGTTCTTCGTGAACGACACCATCTGCCTCGTGGTCACGCCAGTGTTGCTCGCGGCGCTGGGACCGCTGCGCGTGCGCCCCAATCCGTACCTGATCGGACTCGCGATGGGGTCGAACGTTGGCTCCGTGCTGTCGGTCACGGGCAATCCTCAGAACATGCTGGTAGGGATCTGGAGCAGGACGACATTCGGTGCGTTTCTGCTGCACATGCTCCCGGTCGCCGCGGGGGGGCTCGCCATCACGTACGGCTATCTCCGCTGGGTGTACGCCGCGGATCTGGCGCAACCGTTCTTCGAGCGCCTCGAGCCTATCCCCGTGCGGTTGGACCGCCCGCTCGTGCAGCGCGCGCTCGCCATGTTCGGGATCGCGGTGGTGGCGTGGCTGTGCGGCGGCTCGCTGCCCCTCGTGGCGATCGCGGCCGGCGCGGGTATGGTAGCGATTGCGCAGCGCGATCCGGCGTATGCGATCGACCGTGTCGAATGGTCGCTCCTGCTGTTCTTCGCGTCGTTGTTCGTGGTGATGCGCGGCTTCGAGCGAACGGGCGCCGTTGCCTGGATCGACCAGCACGCGGTCGCGCTGGTGGGGCACGACTCCCTGGTGCGGGCCGCCGTCGTCGTGAGCGCCGCGCTCACCGGGCTGTCGAACCTCATCTCCAACGTCCCCGCCGTCATTCTGTGGCGCAGCACCGTCCCGAGCCTGCCGCGTCCCGACCTCATGTGGCGCGTCGTGGCGATGAGCTCCACGTTCGCGGGGAACCTGCTCTTGATCGGGTCGATGGCGAACCTGATCGTGGCCGAGCGAGCGGAGAAGCGCGGCATCCGGATCGGGTTCTTCGAGTACGCGCGGGTCGGCGCCCCCGTCACCGTATTGACGCTCGCCTGGGGCATCGCCGCATTGGTCCTCACCGGGTGAGTCGCCAGCTGCGCGGCGTTGCATATTGTAACGAGCGCTGTAATCTGCCAGGCATGTATCGTGATCAGCGTCACCTCCGCGAAGGGTACCCATCGATATCATCCCCCCGCGCCCGCTGGGATATCCCATTTCCTCCGGAGGCAGTTCATGAAACGGGTCCTGTTGAGCTCGATGGCCCTTGCCTGGATCGTGGCGCTTGGCGCCGCCCCAGCGGCCGCGCAGCACGCTTCCCTCAGCATCGGCGCCGGCGGCGTGAAGCCGTCGGGCGATTACGCTACCGCGGACAACATGGGCTGGCAGTTGATGGGCGCGGTCGAAGTCAGCGTCCCGCGCATGCCGCTCGCCGTCCGCGTCGATGCCCTGTACGGCCAGACGACGCACCAGGGTGGTCTACTTACCGGCAGCACGAAGCTGAGCGGCGGTACCGTTGACGCCGTGTATCGCATCGGCGCGCCCCTCGTGCCGATCCGTGCGTACGTGCTGGCGGGTCTCGGCTACTACCGAGTCGATCTCGGCGCCGGTGCTTCGGAGTCGAAGCCCGCGTTCGGCGGCGGTGCCGGCCTTTCTCTCGGGCTTGGTCCGATGAAGGTGTTCGGCGAAGCGCGCTATATGAGCATCCGCACCAGCACCAGCCCGCTCAACTTCTTCCCGGTGAGCGTGGGCCTGACCTTCGGCCTGTAGCCTCGCGCTTCAAACCGGTTGCTTCAGACGGGGCGCCTGCCTATGGTTCGAGCAGGCGCCCCGGTCTTTTCTCGGATCACCTATCGTGAAGCTGCAAGCACTCGTCGGCGTAATCGCCGGATTGATCCTCTCCGCCCACCCCGCGTTGGCGCAGGACCGCTGGCAGCTCACGCTGCACAGCGGCGCGATCCTGTGGGACCTGGAGCTGGTGCGGCTCGCGGGAGACACGGTCATCCTGCGACAGACTGACGCCGACTCCACCGTGCGGCTGCCCGTGATGCGGGTGGACGAGCTGCGCCTCGTGCAGAAATCCGAGAAGCATGCGTTCGCCCCGGACGCCCAGGGCAACGGCAATGCCCTCATGGGCGGGGCCGATCTCATCTGGCAGCTCACCCTCTTGAATCGCACCGACCGCCTGCGCGTCCTGCGCCAGATCCTTCACGACTATGTGCCGGAGAGCCGCACCGATCCGTAGTGTTTCAGGCACCACGCACCACGCACCACGCACCACGCACCACGCACCACGCACCCACGTCCCCACGCACCCACGTCCCCACGCATGAGGCGTTGCCGGTTGCCGGTTGCCAGTTACCAGACGTTCGCTCGCACGCTATCCGGTCGCATCATCGCATCGCCCTGCTTACATCCGAACGCGCGCGCGAACTCGGGCATGTCCGACACCGGACCGTTCACGCGCCAGCGGGGTGGGGAATGCGGGTCCGTGAGCGTGCGCAGGCGCAGGGCTTCGGGTCGCGACAGGTTGCGCCAGCCTTGCGCGAAGCCTAAGAAGAGCCGCTGCTCGGCCGTGAACCCGTCGATGTCGGGCGGATGCGGCTTCCCTTCGAGCGACTTCTCGAACGCGTAGTAGGCGATCGTCAGCCCGCCGAGATCGGCGATGTTCTCGCCCAGCGTCAGCTCGCCGTTGACGTGGAAGGTGTCCACCGCAACGTAGCCCGCGTACTGCGTAACCATCCGTTTGGCGCGCGCGGCGAAGCGTTGCGCGTCGTCCGCGGTCCACCACTCGCGCAGGTTGCCGTCGGCATCGAACTGCCGCCCCTGATCGTCGAACCCGTGGGTCATCTCATGGCCGATCACTGCGCCGATCGCGCCGTAGTTGGTGGCGTCGTCCGCGGCGGGGTCGAAGAACGGCGGCTGTAAGATCCCGGCGGGGAATACGATCTCATTGAACGACGGGTTGTAGTACGCGTTCACCGTGGGCGGGGACATGACCCATTCGGTCCGGTCCACGGGGTGCCCGATCTTGGCGAGCTGACGCCGCTGCTCGAACTCCCGCGCGCGCAGGGCGTTCGCGCCGTATGCCCACGAGCCCCGAGCTTCGAGCGTGGCATAGTCGCGCCACGTGTCGGGGTAGCCGATCTTCTTCAGGACCACGCCGAGCTTGTGCTGGGCCTGAGCCTTGGTGGAATCGCTCATCCAGTCGAGCCGCTGAATGCGATCGGCGAGCGCCGCCTGGAGGTTGTTCACGATCTCGAGGACGCGCGCCTTGGCGGCGGGGGTGAACTCGCTCGTCACGTAGGCTTTGCCGAGCGCTTCGCCCATCGCGTCGTCCGCCCCTTGCGCGCAGCGTTTCCAGCGGGGCAGGGGCTCCGTCGTGCCCCGCAGCACCGACAGAAACTGGAAGTCCTCGTTGAAGAACGCGCTCGAGAGCGTCGCGGCGGCCGCATTGGCGAGCTGCCAGCGCAGGTACACGCGCCAGTCTTCCAGCGCCGCTCGGCCCGCCGCTCTCGCGCTCACGAGCTTGACGAACGCGGGCTGCGACACGTCGAGCGCGGAATCGGGAGACGCAAGGGCGGGAAGCTCGAGATCCCTGAAGAACGCTACCCAGTCGATCGCCGGGGCGAGCGTCTGGAGCTCGCGCACGGTCATCTTGTGATAGATGGCGTTGGGATCGCGCTGCGCCACGAGGGTCATGGACGACTCCGCGAGCGCCGTCTCGAACCGCAGCACCCGCTCGGCGTCGCGCTGGGAGGCGATCGCCGGGGTGCCGACTAGCACCAGCATCCGCGCTACGTGGGCTACGTACTTCCGCCGCAGCGAGTCCGAGGCGGGGTCCGTCTTGAGATAATAGTCGCGGTCGGGGAGTCCGAGGCCGGCCTGATACAGCTGACCAATGTTGCGCGCGCTCGCCTTGGGATCCGTTTCCGCCGAGAAATAGAACGGCGCGAAGATCTGAAGCCGGTTGAAGCGGGCCATCTCGCGCTGCAGATCGCGCGCGCTCTTGATCGAGTCGATGCGCCCGAGCTCCTCCGCGATGGGGAGCGCGCCGGCGCGGTCCGCGCCGACCGAGTCCATGCAGCTGCCGTAGAACACGCCCAACTTCTTGAGCGTGGGATCGCGCGCCGTGTCCGCCCCCTGGGCGGCGCGCTCGAGCACGCGGCGCAGCGTCTCCGCATTGCGATCATACAGCTCGCGCCCCGCGCCCGTGCTCGAGTATGACGCGGGAATCGTCGCCGTTTTGAGCCAGCCGCCGTTCGCGAATCCGAAGAAGTCGCTACAGGGCGCGCACGTCGTGTCCAGGTACGCGCGGTTCACGCCGTGCTGGGCCGCCGCCGTACCCCCCGCGACGATCGACAGCAACAAGACGAGCGAGCGTGGTATCGAGAGGCGCATGAGTGCGAGCCTTTTCTTACTCAAGAGAATCGGGTGGGGGCACCCACCATGATGCGGCGGGCGAACAGGACGGCCGCGATGGCCCACAGCACGTGCACGGGACCGCTGCCGATGTGCGCCCCGAAGACGAGGACGAGCCAGAGTGCGAGCGACGTCACTGCTCCGATCAGGGTCAGGTTCATAGGTCGATCCTCGAGTGCGAATGCATGCTTGAACGTTGGCGACCGCTCGTGTATTGTACGTCATCGGGGACGGAGAGACTCAATTATTGAGCCAACAGCTCGACTGTGGACCCATATACTGTAACTGATGTCAGGCCCCCTTCGAGGGGAAGGCAGACGCTATGGTGCGGGACCAACGATTCCTTTCGGGCTTCAATAATCCTCTTCGTTCCCTCTACCTGGTCGGCCGGGTCCCCGTACGCGGATCCGGCCGATCGTGTTTCAGCCGCACCGCCGCCCAGAAGTACTTGGGAGCGAGCAGCTGCCGGTGCCAGACGAATCCGGCCACCAGGATGGCCATCCACAGACCATAGGCCATGGCCACCTCTTCCCGCAGGGTGGGGCGCACGAATTGCGCGAACCATAGTGCGAACAGGATGATCGCGTCGAGCCAGCGGAACTCGAGGTTCGCCAGCAACATCGCGCCCACGCCAGTCTGAAGCAGCGTGAGGAGGATCTCGGCGCGCTGGGCGTGGTCGAAATGGAAGTCCATCCACGCGCCGTGGTGCCGCAGGCTCGAGTAGCCGTACACCAAGGGGATCATGGCGGCGAGCACAGTCCACTGGTTGATGTTGCTCGACACCATGTTCATCAGCGCGAGCGGGGCGTGGGTCACGCGCCGGGCCCAATAGAAGGCGGAGAGCTTCTCCGGGAACTCGGACAGGAACGGCGCGACCCACTGCACGAACACGAACTGGCTCACGCCGAGGAGGCCCGCGATGGCGAGCATCGATTCGAGAAAGGGACGCACGGTGACGTAGAGCAGCATTCCGCCGACCGCGAACAGCCCGCCGACGGCCGCGGACCGCCGCCATCCAGGCTGGCGAAGGGCCCAGCGGGAAACCGCGGGCGCTTCCGCCACGCTCTCGGCGTCCTGGGGCGGATGGCGGAACAGCACCCACAGGTAGGCGACGTACAGGGCGATCAGCACGAGCGCGTCCACCCAGGTGAAGCTCGACTTGAGCAGGATCACGCCGAAGTAGACGAGCGGGGGTACGAGCCCGACGATCTCCACCGCGTGCTCGGGCTCGAGCCGGATCACGGGCAGACGGACGGTTCTCTTCCCCTTCCCCTTCCTGTGCTGTGCGCCGGCGAACACGAAATAGATCATCGGCCAGCCGAGTCCCAGCAGCAGGCGGATCGCGCCCGTGAGGTTCGCGATCGCGAGGTGGGTGCGCTCCGTGTCGCGGCCCGCCTCCCAGGCGATGACCGCTTCGACCGCGAACTCCGGCAGCGTCTGGAGCCACGCGAGCAGCGCGAGGGCGAGCCCCTGCGAGATGAGAAACTGCGCGGCCTCTGCGCCCCAGGCGACGAGGAACGCTGCCAAGAGGAGGCTCGGGAAGGTCCACAGGGCCGAGACGGCCGAGGCTCCCGCCGTAGATAGGGAAGCGAGTACTTTTCCGCGCACGAGCGCCGAAGATAGTCCCACCCCGGAGGGCCTACAAGCATGCCCCGTTGCGTGATTACCCGTCGTCTCCATTTCAGCGCCGCCCATCGCCTCTGGAACCCCGCGTTCTCCGACGCGGAGAACGAGGCGACGTTCGGCGTGTGCAACAACCCCAACTTCCACGGCCACAACTACGACCTCGACATCTCGGTCGAAGGCGAGATCGATCCCACCACGGGGTACGTGATCGACATCCAGCGGATCAAGGACGTGGCGTGGCAGTGTCTCGTGGCGCATCTCGATCACAAGAATCTCAATCTCGACGTGCCGTGGTTCCGGGGCTTGAATCCCACGGCCGAGAACATCGCGGTGGTGTGCTGGCGGGTGCTTGCGCCGGCGCTGCGGCCGGCGGCGTTGAAGCAGGTGCGGTTGTGGGAGACGGAGCGGAACTATGTGGATTACTACGGCGAAGGGGCGTAGCGCAGCCGTGTACTCCCACAGGCAGATCGGCTACGTCATCCTCGTGGTGTCGGTGTGTACCCTCGCGGTGCCCGCGATCCTGTTCTTGACGACGGGTCTGCCCTGGTCGCTCTGGATTCCGCTCGCGGTTATCGTCCCGATCTCTGTGTTCTTCGGATCACTGACGACGGAGGTGACCCAGGATCGTTTCACCTTCTGGTTCGGACCGGGAATGATTCGTCGCTCGTTCCTTCTCTCCGCAATCGAATGGTGCGTGCCGGTCCGAAATCCGTGGTACCATGGGTGGGGGATACACCGCACACGAGCCGGCTGGCTCTACAACGTGTCCGGGGCGGAGGCGGTGGAGCTGAAACTGCGCGTCGGCAAGACCCTGCGGGTGGGCACCGATGAGCCGGAAGAGCTGTGCCGAGCGATTCGGATGATGCAGGGAATGGCGCAGCTCGGCGGCGGAGCGAGGCGTGACTAGGCCTCCATCGCGCGCCCGGCCCGGGGTCGCGGCTCTCGCCACTCCATCTGCCCCTTGTCGTACGAATCGCGCCGGCCCGTGTTGGGACATTGAAACTGTTCGGCGGGAAGCGGCGACGCGTCGAACAGCGTCTTGCTATCGAACGCGATTGGCGCGGCATGGACCTCGCCGCAGCGCTTGCACTTGAAGAACACGGCCACGGGCCCCGCCCCTCAGCTTCCGCCCGCGGGAACTTCGCGAGCCGTGTTCGCGCCAATGGAGACGTCGCAACTGAGCCGCTCGCACTCGCGGCACAGCGGCCGGCCGCCGGAGCCCGCAATCCGCTGGCGCGGCGCCACGTAACGCGCGATCGGGCACTTCGCGTGATTGTGAGCGAAACGTCCCTGGCTCGAATGCCACGTCGACTGTGTGTGCGACATCGGAGAGCCCCGAGCTGGCTGTGAAGTCGTGGACTGCTCAAACTTCCAAATAGCCTAAAATCGGCAGTTCGTCAAATTGCGTCATCGAGCTCGGGCGTCGCGTCCCCCAGCCCCGAGAATTACCTTGCCGGGCGCGGGCGTAACTTCGTTCAACCCAATAGGATCATTACATGGAGCCAAAAGGCGCCCACTACGAGCCGTTCCCCCCCACGCCCGCGCCCGACACGCGCACGCCCTTCGAAGCGCTGCTGCGCGAGCTGCTGGTCCATATCGGCGAGGACCCGACCCGTGAGGGCTTGCGGCAGACCCCGGCGCGCGTGGAAGCGTCGCTCAAGTGGCTGACGCGCGGCTACGCGATGTCGGTCGAGGACGTGATCGGGGACGCGATCTACCACGAACGCCACGACAATCTCGTGTGCGTGCGCGACATCGAGATCTATTCGATGTGCGAGCATCACATGTTGCCGTTCTTCGGTCGGGCCCACGTCGCCTATCTGCCGAACGGCCGGCTCGTGGGACTCTCCAAGATTCCGCGCCTCATCGAAGTGTTCGCGCGGCGCCTCCAGGTGCAGGAGCGGCTCACCGATCAGGTGGCGGACGCGCTGATGACGGTGCTCGAGCCGCGCGGCGTGGGGGTGGTGATCGAGGCGTTCCACCTCTGCATGATGATGCGCGGAGTCGAGAAGCAGAATTCGAAGACCGTGACGAGCGCGCTGCGCGGGGCCTTGCTCGAAGACGGCAAGACGCGCGACGAATTCCTGCGCCTGGTGCACGGCGGCCGCTCAGGCTGGGCGTGAGCGACACCGCTCGCCCGCTTTCGGGCCGCGTCGCGCTCGTCACCGGCGCCTCGCGCGGCATCGGCCACGCCATCGCCGCGGCGCTCCTCGATGCCGGAGCGCACGTCGTGCGTCTCGCTCGCAGCCTCACCGACCGTTCGACCGATCGGCAAACCGACCTGGGCTG
>JBGPIJ010000068.1:0-11877 GCA_041484865.1 Gemmatimonadota bacterium | reverse complement strand
GGTCCCCGAGGAGACGGCGCCGCAGCCGGTGCAGTCTCGCGGATCGAGGCACCACCCCTTCGTTGTAGCGACGCGTCGTGTCGATCGGGTAATCGGACCGTTCGACGCCGAGGAACGTGAAGATGTCGCGCAGCATGGACGCCGCATTCGAGCGATAGGTCTCGTAGAGATAGATGCGGACCTGGTCTCGCGGAAAGAGGTCCAAGAAACGCCCAAGGTGCGTGGCGTAGCGACCACCATCCACGAGCGGCCAGGCCGGCGCTCCAGGACAGGCCGCCGCACGGAACCATTCCTGGAAGATCAACTGTGGATCTCGCCTGCGCGCCACGAAGAACGAAGCGAACAGTTTTTCGACCGGATGCCGGAGCACAAAGATCAGTCGCGCGGCCGGTACGGCCCGACGGATCGCTTGAGCGGCGCTGGGCAGCCAGAAATAGTCGACGCTCGCCTCACCGATGGCGGTCTCCGCACCGGCGTCCTGGAACAGCCGCAGATAGTCGTCCCAATAGAGGGTGTAGCGCTTGCCGCGGCGGTTGTCGGTGTCGTCCAGAAATCGCCGCAGCTGGGCTGGATTACGCCCCAGATAGCGGAGGTATTGCCGGCGAAAGGGATCGGCGAGCATGTCGGCCGCGCCGAAGAACAGCGGCTCTTTGATCGGGCTCATGTAGACCCGCGGATGTTGCCGCAGGTATTCGTACAACGATGTGCTCCCTGCCTTGGGCACTCCGGCGAGAAAGAAATTGGGCAGCTTCACACCCGTCATGCCGTTCCCGTTGCTGCGTATCCGTGTTCACCAGGGCCCAACGCTCATGTATGTTTCGTGGCAATGCTATCACCGCTCTCCCCCGAAGGCAACTAGTGGTGCCGCAGGGATTCAGTCACCGCGACTTCACTGTAGTCATTGCAACCCGCAATCGGCGCCACCTCGTGGCGCGTGCAATCGTTTCCGCCCTGGCCCAGAACGTCGGTTCGCCCGAAGTGGTCGTGGTGGACGACGCGTCCACAGACGGAAGCTCGCGCTACATCAGCACGATCTTTCCGGCCGTGCGACTGCATCGCATGGAGACGCAAAGCGGTCCCGGCCCATGTCGGAATCTGGGAATCCAGATGGCGGCCGGTCGGTGGGTGGTCATCCTGGATGATGATGACGAGTTGCGGCCGGACGCCCTCGGAATCATCGGTGCGCGTCTGGCGGCATTCCCGGATCCGGAGGGCTACCCCGTGTTCAAGTTTCGCCGGAACGACGGCACACTCACGGTGCCGTTCCAGCTGTCCGGGGTCGCGGATCTCTGGGGGAAGGAGCGCCGCGGCGAGTTCATCAGCGTGTGGAATCGCGCGCGGTGCCTCGCGGATGGGTGCGGGTATCCGACCCATCGACTCGGTGCGGAGGGGCCCATGTGGATCGAGCTCGCCGATCGGTACGGCCTCCCGACCTGGGCGGATTGTGTCGGCATCGTGCATCGGGATGCCGGAACCTGGCTGCTGCGCTATCAGACGGACGTCCCCGACGCCACCGATCGCGCGCAAATCCAGGAAGACATCTTGCGGTTGCTCACGCCGCACGAGACCGACGAGCGCGTCGGTGAAGTGGTAACGGAGCGCCTGCTCATTGCCGGGTTGTATTGGCTGATGGCGGGCCAGCGCCGTAAGGCATTGCAACGCGCGTGGCAGCTGTTGCCCCGTCGTCCGCAATCAGCCGCGAAACTGCTCCTCGCGTGCGGCCTTCCGCGCTGGGTCATCGTCCGGCGATTCCGCGCCCGTCGAGACAGAGAGGACCTCACGCCGGCGCCGCTCGCCGACAGCGGATGGCAGTAACCCCGCGCCGCTTCTATCGACACCTGTTCGCCGTGGCGTGGAGCGGATGGCAGGTTCTGCGGCGCCGCCCCGAGCGCGCTTATCTGCGCGCACTGGAACGGTCGCAGTACCTCGACCCGGAAGCGCTCGCCGCGCTGCAATGGCGGCAGGTCCAGACGCTGCTCGTTCACGCGTTCGACTCCGTGTCGTTCTATCGCGCGCGTTTCGATGCGGCCGGCCTCCGGCCGGAGGACATCCGCTCGCTCGACGATTTCCGCCGGCTGCCGGAGCTGACCAAGGAGGATATCCAGCGACACCTGCCCGACCTCTTGAGCACGCGCCCGCAACGGGGTGTGCAGAAGAAGACTACGAGTGGCTCGACCGGCACGCCGCTGGAATTCTATCTGGATGAGCGGTATCGGACCTATTGGGAGGCGGCGCGAGTGCGCTCGCAGCGCTGGTATGGCTTCGAGCGTGGTGACAAGGTGGCAATCCTTGCCGGATGGGACCGAGACATGCCGTTCTGGACGTGGCGGCAGCGAACCCTCGCGACGCTCGAGCGGCAGCGCTGGTTCAACGTGTTCAACCTCACGGAGGAGCGGGTGCGCGAGTTCGCCCGCGGGCTCGAGCAGTGGCAGCCAGATTTTATTCAAGGATATGCGTCCGGTCTCCATGCGCTGGCGCGCACGACTCTCCGCAACCAATTCCGCATCCGGCCCAGGGCCGTCCAATCCCACGCCGAGCAGCTCTGGGATTTCCAGCGCGCGGAGATCGAAGCGGCGTTTCAATGCCCCGTGATCGACACCTACGGCGCGAGGGAGTCCGCGCCCATCGCGGCGCAGTGCCTGGTGCGGGATGGCTTGCATGTCATGGCGGACCTTCGCGTCGTGGAGGTCCTGGACGAGGATGGGAATCCAACCGCGCCCGGTCAGCTGGGCCGGATCGTGCTCACCGACCTCACGAACTACACGATGCCGCTGATCCGGTACGCCAACGAAGATCTGGCGAGCTGGCGGGAGGCGGCGCCGTGCCCCTGCGGTCGGACCCTGCCGCGTCTCGCGGGCGTCCACGGGCGATCGAGCGACGTGATCCGGACGAAGAACGGGATGCGGATCCACGGGTATTTCTTCATGTTTCTCTTCTATGGTGCCCGCGGGGTCGATCAGTTCCAGATCCGGCAATCGTCGCTCGAGCAGATCGAGATCCTGATCAAACCCAACGCGGAGTTCCGCGAGGACTTCCTGGATCAGCTGCGCGAGCGCATCGACACCCATACCGGATCGGCCTTCAGGATCGAGTGCCGTCTGGTTGACGAGATCCCCAGCACACCCGCCGGCAAATATCGCTTCACGATTTCCGAGGTGACGGGGGAGTAATGCGCAGCCAATCGGAGAGGTCGCGGCCCAGCAAGTCGCCGGTGCGGAGGATCTCGTCCCGGTAGTGATCGATCACCATCTGCCGGTCCTCAGGCGCCATCGCCACCCGCGGCGTCTCGACGTAATAGAGCGTTCGCAGCGCACGACGCACGCGCTCCGGAATCCAGCCAAGCGCGCGGGGGGCGCGGGCGGCGAGGCGCTGCCGCAGGACGTGCAGCACCCGGAGGCGCGGGGCCACCGCCTCGTTGTAGCGGCGGCTCAGGTCGACCGCCACCCCGGGATCGACCCCCAGGAACGAGAAGATGTCCCGCAACACCCGTCGCGCGTCCGCCCGGTAATCCTCGTACAGGAACATCCGCATCTGATGCGCGGGAAAGACGGTCAAAAACCGCCGCAGGTGCGTGGCGTAGCGTCCCGCGACGACGCTACCCCGGATGTCGCGCGCCTCCTCCCCACCACGCTGCGCCAGCTCGAACCAGGCGCGGAACGAGAGGCCCGGCCGGAGCCACCGCCCGCCGAGGTAGACCGCGAACAGCCGCTCCGCCACATCGCGCAGGACGAAGATCAGTCGGGCGTCCGGTACCCGATCCCGTATCGCCCGCGGGACGCCCGGCAAATGGAAGTAGTATCCGACGCTGGCCTCGCCGATTGCCGCTTCGTCCCGTACGCCGCGGAACAGCGCCAGGTACGCCGTCCAGTCCAGGACCAGCGGCTCGTCACCGGGCGGCGTCGGTCGGTGGAGGTAGGGCTCGAGCGCCGCCGGATCGCGCACGACCCGCGGCCGGACGTGATACTGCCCAGAAGCCAGATCCGTGGCCGCAAAGAACCCCGGCTCCTTGATGGGACTCATGTAGATCTGCGGGTGCTGCTCGAGGTAATGGTACAGCGAGGTGGTGCCGGCCTTCGCGACACCGGCGATGAAAAAATTCGGCAGCGTGGTCACGGGCGTAAGCTAGCGTGCGTCGAGCCGTCGGCGTGACCACCCTGAGCGTGGTCATCTGCACGCGGGATCGGCCGGTCGAGCTCGAACGCTGCCTGAGCTCGATCCTCCACGCCCTCCCGCCCGGGCGTCGTGATGCGATCGAGGTCATCATCGTTGACGACGGGGCGCTGCCCGACGCGGTGGTCGATACCCTGCGCCAGGCGGCTCGCTCCGGGGGACTCGGATTCGCCTACATCAAACGACCGATACCCGAAGGCCTGTTTCCGTCCCGAGTCGCGGGGCTCGCGGACTCGCGCGGCGAGATCATCCTGTTCCTGGATGACGACGTCACGATTGCCCCGGACTACCTGGTGAGACTCGCGGCCCTCTACGAACGGTCGGGGCGTACCGTCGGCATCAGTGGCGTGGACCAGCTGGATCCGCCGCGCTCAGCGGCTGTGCGGCTCCTGCATCGTCTGTTTCTGTTCGACTCCGGTCACCGGGGCCGGCTCTCAGCTAGCGGCTTCGCGGGTTCCTTCCGGCGGTGGCGAGCTCAGGTGGACGATTTCCCGAGCGAGTACCTGCACGGATGCAACATGTCTTTTCGCCGATCGGCGATCGCCGACCTCCCCGACGTTCCGTGGCTCCACGGACACAGCCAGGCCGACGATCTGTACATGTCGCACGTCGCGGGCCTTCGCGGGGAGCTGCTCGTTTCCCCCGCGCTGCGGGTCTGGCATCACCGGCCCTCCGGTCCCACTGCATCCCGTCCCGCCACGCCGGACGTTGCGCGCGCCGAGGTCGCGAACATGTTTCGCCTGCTCCGCCTGCGGCATCATTCCATGCTGCGGACGGTGGGCTTCTTTTGGACCGTCACCTGCTTCATTCTGAAGGACGCGACCCGCATGCGCCGCGCCCGCCTGGTCCCGGGGTACCTGCGAGGGGTCCTGGACGTGCTCAGAATGGCCTTCACGTCACCGACCGCTCGGTCGGCGCCGGGTGTAGTGCAAGGAGCGGCCGCGCCGCACACGATGCAAGGAGACGACGCGCCGTGATACATTCCGAACCTGTGCACATGCCCACCTGGCGCCTCCCCCTCTGCCGCCGGAGCGTTCTCGCATGAACGAGAAAACGGCCCCGGCGGCCACGATTGAGGAAACGATCGGGCTCTGGTTGCGCCGCGCCGCCGAGGCTATCAACGGCATCGATACGGCGGCCGTCGCGCGCGCCGTCGCGCTGCTCAGCGCGGTCCGCGCCCGGGACGGCGTCATCTACACCGCCGGGAACGGGGGCAGCGCGTCCACCGCTTCGCACCTGGCGCTCGATCTGCAGAAACCGTCCCGCTCCTCCCGGTCGCGGGGAACGCGAGCGATCGCGCTGTCGGATAGCATCGGCCTCATCACCGCGTGGAGCAACGATGCGTCCTACGACCGGGTGTTTGCCGAGCAGCTCGATCTCCTGGGACGACCCGGCGACGGCGTGGTCGTGATCTCGGTGAGCGGTGCATCCGCGAACCTGATTGCGCTGATCGAGACCGCGCGGGAGAGAGAGATCACGTCGATTGGATTGCTGGGACACGACGGAGGGCCTCTGGGCGCCCTCGTGGATGCCGCCGTGCTCGTTCCCAGCGGCGACATGGGCTGGGTTGAAGGAGCGCACATCGTGCTCCATCACGTGCTGTCCTACGCCCTACGGGGTCAGGCGTAAGCGGGCGCCGCCACCAGCTCTTCCAGCAACCGTTCCCACGCCGTGACCATCGCCGACAACCCGAACTGATCGCCCGCCCACGTCGCACCGGCGGCGCCGAGCCGTCGGGCGAGCGCGGGGTTGTCGAGCAGGCGCACGATGGCGTCTGCCATGGCGTCCGGGTCCTCCGGCGGCACGAGGTAGCCGGTCTCGCCGTCCCGCACAGCCTCGGGAATCCCTCCCACGGTCGTCGCGACGACCGGCTTGTTGAGCAGCGCGGACTCGACGAGAAAATTCGAGCACCCCTCCTGCCGGCTCGAGGCGAGCGCCGCGACGTCGCACGCGTTGAGCAGGTTCATCGCGTCGAGCCGGACCCCGGTGAAGCGCACACACTCGGAAAGACCGAGCTCTGCCGCCAGTCCCTCCATGCGTGGTCGCAGCGGGCCGTCGCCCACCAGCACCAACCGCGCGCGCGGCATGCGCCACCGCACGAGTTGGGCGGCCCGGAGCAGCGTGGTGTGGTCCTTCTGCGGTCCGAATCGCGCGACGCACCCCACGACGGGCGCATCGCTGCCGAGCCCGAGCTCACCGCGCACCCTGGACGGCGCGGCGGTCACCTTCGGCGGGGCCACGCCGATATGAATGACCCTGACGCGCTCGGCTGGCACGCCGCGTGCGATCGCAAAATCGCGGGCCGCATTCGTGATCGCCACGAGGGCCGGGGCGCGCGCCAGAATCCGGCTCTCGAGCGCGACCTGCCAGGGCGGGTCGTAGACGGCGCCGCTATTCCGCTCCGACGCGATCCACTGCTTGATCCCCGCCCAGCGTAGCGCGGCGTACCCCCACACCGTCGCGGGCCAGAGATAGGGGCACGCCACCTGCACCCGCCGCTCCAGCAACACGCGCCGAATGCGCGCCACGATCCCGACGTCGCGCTTTCCCCGGTATCCCAACTCGACGAGATCGACGCCGCTCTCACGAAATAGCGGCGCCATGGCCCCATTGCCGCGCAGGTTGATCACCACCGGCTCAAAGCGCTTGCGGTCCATGTCGCGCGTCAGGTAGAGCAGCTGGTGCTCGGCTCCCGCGACATCCAGCCCACCGGCGATGAACGCGACCCGGATGCGATTCATGACCGGCCCCGCGAGCCGATCTCCTCGAATACGGCGAGTGTCCGCCGCGCCGTTTCCTCCCACCGATAGCGTCCGACCCGCTCGTGGCCGCGCGCGATCAGCGTCTCCCGGAGTCGAGCGTCTCGGACGACCTCCGCGACGCCCCGGGCGATGTCCGCGGGGTCGGACGGGTCCACCAGGACCGCCGCGTCGCCCAGGATCTCGGGGAACGCGGGCCGATTCGACGCCACAACCGGCGTGCCACACCGCATCGCCTCGATCGGCGGTGATCCGAAGCCTTCGAAGAACGATGGGTAGACGAGCGCCGTCGCCCCCGTGTAGAGGGCGGGTAGGTGGGAGGTGGGTACGTGCGACGTGAAGACGATATCGGATTCAAGCTTCAATTCGCGCATGCGCGCGAACACGTCGCTGTAAAGCCAGGCGGCTCGCCCCACGATCACGAGACGGTGAGGCAGACGCTCGACCCGTTTCAAGATCGCGAATGCTTCGAGCAATCCGGTGAGATTCTTCCGGGGCTGAATGTTCCCGACGTACAGCAGATAGGGCGGTAGGATACCGTACCGGACGAGCGTCGCCCCCACGTCCGCCGCGGGAGCCGGCCGGAAGTCATCGCCCACGCCGGGATACGTCACGACGACCTGTTCAGCGGGAATCCCGAACGTCCGGACGATGTCGTCCTTGCAGTAGCGCGACACGGTGAGCACCCTGGCCGCCCGCCGAATGGCGCGCGGGAGCAGCAGCTTCTGACGCCACACTTCGCGCCTGGTGAAGAACTGGGGCGAGTGGATGTGCGCGAGGTCGTGGACCATGTTGACGACCGGCGTGCGGCCGAAGGGCGGAGCGATGTACTGGACGTGGAGCACGTCCACCGGGTGACGCCACAGCTCGAGGGGAAGTGACACGGGAATCCGCACCACGGGGTTCCGCGGGGCGATCCTGACCAGCGCGACGTTCGGCCCGGCGGCCAAGGCATCGATCTCGGCCGCGCGGTGGGTCACGTACAGCCGGTACTGGTTGCGCGAGTCGATGCGCGCCAGTGCGCGCGCCAGGTTGAGGGTGTAGTTCTCGTTACCACCGGCACGACTTCCGATGGTGTGGCAATCGATACCGATTCTCACCCCGGCGCGCCGCAGCCCTCCACCGATGGGTGCGCCTCGGGGAGGGGCACCATCTCATCGGACGGCGGGGCGCCCCGGTATGCACCGGCCACGGCCAGCCGGAGCAGCCGCTCGTAGCCCTCGATCACGTCGCTCCACCGATACACCGCATGGGCACGCTCCCGTGCGCGCTCACCCAGTCGCTGCACCAAGTCCCCGTCTCGCAGGACGAGCCGCATCTTTTCGGCCAGATCCACCGGGTCCTTGCGGAACAACAGTGCCGTGTCGGCAACGGTCTCGGCGTTGTAGGGGACATCGAGGGCCAGAACGCAGCTGCCGTGGCCCATGGCCCCGAGCAACGCCGGGTTCGTCCCCCCGACCTCATTGCCGTGCACGTAGGCAAACGCTCCGCAGTACAGCTCCCGCACCCGATCGGGGTCGTGCACCGGGCCCGGGAAGATCACGCGAGGATCGGTGCACCGTTGGAGACGCGCTGCGAACTTGCTGCGATGCGAGCCGCCGCCCACGATCACGAGCTTCTTGTCGGTCGCGACTTCCGCGAATGCGCGCACGGTCAGATCGGCGTTGTTCTCGGGCTCGAGGCGGCTGATCGTCAGGAAGTAGCCGCCCGGCTCGAGGCCGTATTCCTTGAGCAATCCGGGATTCTTTGGTCCCTCGAGCGGCGCGCCATACGGAATGAAGGTGGACGGCGATCTCCAACGACGCTCGTAGTACGCCTGGATGACCCGGGAGTCCGTGATCACTCGGTCGGCCACCTTCGTGCTCATCCACTCGGCGATTTGATAGTAAGTCTGCCCGAGGAGACCCCATTTCCGCCGTTTCCATTCCAGACCGTCCACATTGAGGACGACCGGGGCGCGGCACAGGAGCTTCGCGACGAGGGCGGGAACCGCATTGGCCGCGTTGAAGTAGAGGAGCACATCGAAGTCCCGCCGAACCGCGTCCAGGGTGGCGGTGAACGCATGCGTCAGGGTCCCGAGCGCCTTGCGATCGATGTGCCGCGTGTAGCGCAGCGTGACGTCGTGGTACTCGCGGGGGTTGCCGGGCGCGTTCCTCCACCGGCAGTACACGGTCACGGCGTGGCCTCGAGCGGCCAATCCGCGACTGACCTCCTCGGCGCACGTCTCGAAACCCCCGTGATTGGCCGGTATGCCGCGAGTCCCGAGGAGCGCGATCTTCAACCGACCAATCCCGACTCCGCGACGCGCCAAGCCTGAACCCCCGCACTCTCGAACGAGAAATCGACCAGCTGACAGCCGGCGTGCTGCAGCGCATCGACGACCGCCCGCTTCCCGTCGTACCGCGTCACGAAAAACATGTAGCCTCCGCCGCCCGCGCCCGTCACCTTGCCCCCAACCGCCCCCGCCTCCAGCGCCGATCGATAAATCGTCTCGAGCGCGGCCGTGCTGATCCGGTCCGACATCCGCTTCTTGCTCAGCCATGCGCGATGCGTGATCTCACCGAAGCTGTCGATGTCTCCCGACAGGAGCGCCCGCCGCGATTCGTTGGCCAGCCCTTTCAGCTCGTCCATCGCCTGCACCGCGTCGCGCTCGCCCGCCCGATAGCGCCGCACCTGATCCGCGATAATGCCTCCCGACACCCGGGAGCCTCCGGTGTAGACGAGGACCACCCGCTCCTCGAGCTCGCTCACGATGCTCGACCGGATCCGCAGGGGATTCACGATCGCGCCGGACGGGCCGAATTCGATGAAGTTGAATCCTCCGAAGGCCGCGGAATAATGGTCCTGGCGACCCCCCGCGATCTGCAGATCGCAGCGTTCGACGGCGAACGCCATTTCGGCGAGCTCGTACTCGGTGGTCGGTAAGCGGAGCCATTCCCGCAGTGCGGCCAACACGGCCACCACGAGCGCCGACGAGGCGCCTGCCCCGGAGCCCGGCGGGGCATCCGCGTGCACCTGAAGATCGAAGCCAACGCTTCGGTCCGGGTAGAGACGCTGGATGCAGGCCTTGATGAGATCGAGCCGGCCGTCGAAGACGAGCGCGGAGTTGATGTCGTAGTGCACAGACGTTTGGTAATCGAGCGAATGCAATCCCATGCGTCCTTCTGCGTTCGGCACCAGCGCGACATGCACGTACTTGTTGAACGTCGCGCTCAACACGGCCCCGCCCCGTTCATCGCAGTACGGCGAGACGTCGGTGCCCCCGCCCGCGAAGCTCAGCCGCAGGGGCGCTCGCGCCCGCACCAACGCCGGGGCGGTCTTGGCCGGCTGGAACAGCGCCTCGGCCCGGCGGTAGCCCTCCGGGACACCGATGTCGACGAACCTGCCGCTCCCCACGACGGCGTAGAGACCATGGCCCACCAGCCGGGGCAGCACGTCGTCCTCGAGGCTGCATTCGCCCCGCCCGGGAATCGCGGCAGCGAAGTCCGTCCGCCGCCCCCAGTACGCGCCCGCATTGACGGTACTGGGCCCGGAGCGTCCCTCGCGTCGGAACTGTAGCACGGCGCCGTTCGCCGCGAGCTCCACCTCGCCGTAGCGGGTCCCGTCCGGCACGCGGACCGCGGCGAGCACCAGGCGCGCTCCGGACTCGTGATGCTTGCGTGCCAACTGCGCCACGTCGCACTCGAGGAACGTGTCCCCGTTCACCGCGAGGACCGCATCGTCGTCCGCACCAGGGACGCTGCGGAGCGCGTTCGCCAGTGCGCCTCCCGTTCCCAGCAGGTGGGGGCCGTCGTCCACGTAGGTGATCTCGACGCCGTGATGCGCTCCGGCGCCGAAGTGACGTCGAATCATTTCGCCTCGATCACCGAGAGCGACGATGACGCGATTCACCCCCTGCGTGCGCAGCTGCGCGAGCACATACTCGAGAAAAGGACGGCCGCCCACCGGGCTCATGCACTTCGGCAGGTCCGGTACCTCGTTCCGCAGCCGCGTGCCGAGCCCGCCGGCCAAGACCACCGCGATCACTAGGCGTCGCCCTCGGTACTCGCGCCGATGAAGCCCTCCCCTTCCAGATACATCAACACCTGTTGCGCCGCTTCCGCCGGCGTGATGTCGGTCGTGTCGATCACAAGCTCCGCGTCGGCGGGAGCCTCGTAGGGGTCCGAGATTCCCGTGAACTCCTTCACGATTCCCGCGCGCGCCTTGGCATACAGCCCCTTCCGGTCGCGCGCCTCGCATACCTCGATCGGCGTTGCGGCGTGGACCAGAACGAACCCCCCGGTGTCCGCCACCATCGCCCGCACATCCTTGCGCGTCTTGTCGTACGGCGCGATCGGCGCGCAGATGGCGATGCCGCGGTGCTTGACGATCTCGGAAGCTACGTAGCCGATCCGGCGGATGTTGATGTCGCGGTGCTCCTTCGAGAAGCCCAGCTCGGAGGAGAGGTGCTTCCGCACCATATCGCCGTCCAGCAGCGTCACCGGGCGCCCGCCCATCTCGAGCAGCTTTACGAGCAGGACGTTCGCGATGGTCGATTTGCCCGACCCCGAGAGGCCGGTGAAGAACACGACGAACCCCTGCCGCGCCCGGGGTGGCGAGCTGCGCCGCAGCTCGCGCTCGACCGCGGGAAATGTGAACCACGCCGGTAGCTCGATCCCCGCCTGGAGCCGGCGCCGCTGCTCGGTACCCGAGATGTCCACCGTCTTCGCGCCCTCGGGCACGGCGTCCTCCGGGAAGTAGCTGTCCAGCTCGGGGACGTAGAGCATCTGCTGGAACGGCACCATCGCGATGCCGAGCTCCTGCTCGTGGCGCGACAGCAGCTGCTGCGCGTCGTAGGGACCGTAGAAGGGCTTGCCGGACGAGTCCTTCCCGGGCCCCGCGTGGTCCCGCCCCACGATGAAGTGCGTGCATCCATAGTTCTTGCGGATGATGGCGTGCCACACCGCCT
>JBGPIJ010000067.1:0-12040 GCA_041484865.1 Gemmatimonadota bacterium | reverse complement strand
GCAGGACGACGCGCCCGCCGTTCTGCCGTCGCTGCTCCTCGCCATGTCGAACCGCGACGCCGGGGATCGGCTCGTCGAGGCGAGCCGGGGAGCGCTCGCGTCGTGCGCGACCCGCTGATCGCGTTGCTCATCGCGGTCGCGGTCGCCGGCCCGGACCGTGGGGCGGGGCAGGCCCAGCCGCGGGTCATCATTCTCAATCCGGAGCAGGGGGCCGTCGTGACTACGAGCAGCGTCGCGGTGGTCCTGAAAGCCGAAGGCGTCGTGATCGCCCCGGCGAGCGAGCACCGTCCCGGTACGGCACACTACCACCTGTTTCTGGATCAGAACGTCACCCCGCTCGATTCGGCGATTCCCTCTCGCAGCGGCATCGTCCACCTGAACAGCGGCCGCTCGTGGTTCACCTTCGAGCCTGTGGCGCTGGGACCGCACCGCCTGATCGCCGTGCTCGCGGACCCGGACCACATCCCCCTCCACCCCCTGGTCTCCGACACGGTTCGCTTCACGGTGAAGCGGAGGCGGTAGCCCGCCCGTGCCCAGGTCATTAGGTTTGAATTCCGAGATGACTCGGCCAGATCGCACGACCATCCTTGACGCCCGCGCCCTGTCGCGGGCGCTTCAGCGTATGGCGGTTGAGGTGCTCGAGCTGGCGCACGGAACGGAGCAGCTCGTGTTGATCGGGATCCAACGGCGCGGCGTCGAGCTGGCCGCGCGGATTGCCAAGCTGATCGAGCACGACGAAGGCGTGGTCGTCCCCCGCGGCGCCCTCGACATTACCCTCTATCGCGACGATCTCGAGACCGTCGGGCCAAAGCCCGTGATCGGCGAGACCCACATCCCGGTCGACCTCACCGGGAAACACGTCGTCATCGTGGACGATGTGCTCTACACCGGCCGCACCACGCGCGCGGCCCTCGACGAGCTGGCCGACTTCGGCCGACCGCAACGCATCTCGCTGTGCGTGCTCGTCGACCGCGGCGGGCGCGAGCTTCCGATCCAGGCCGACATCGTCGGGCAGGTCGTGAAGACGGCCCCCGGCGACCGGGTCGACGTCCTGGTCGAGGAGCTCGATGGCCGGGACCAGGTGGAGCTGATTCGCGCCGCCCCGAAGGACGCGACCTGATGACGGCCGTGCTCGGCAAGGACCTGATCGGCCTCGAGCCCCTTTCCGCCGAGCAGATTCGCCTCATTCTCGACACGGCCGAGCCGTTCAAGGAAGTGTCCGAGCGGCAGATCAAGAAAGTCCCCGCGCTCCGCGGCAAGACGATCGTCAACCTGTTCTTCGAGGCGTCCACCCGGACGCGGATCTCGTTCGAGTTCGCCGAAAAGCGCCTCTCGGCGGACACGGTGAACGTCGCGTCGAGCGGCAGCTCGGTGCAGAAGGGCGAGACCCTCGTCGATACCGCGCGCAATCTCGAGGCGATGCGCATCGACATGGTCGTCATCCGTCACCCCTCATCGGGCGCGGCCGAGTTCCTGGGCCGGCGGATCCGCTCCAACGTCATCAACGCCGGCGACGGCAAGCACGAGCACCCCACGCAGGCGTTGCTCGACTTGCTCACGCTGCGCGACAAGTTCGGGCGCATCGAGGGCCTCAACGTCTGTCTCGTCGGCGACGTACTGCACTCGCGGGTGGCGCGCTCGAACATCTGGGGATTGACCAAGCTCGGCGCGCATGTGGCCGTGTGCGGGCCGCGCACCCTCCTCCCCCGGGGCATCGAAGAGCTGGGGGTGACGGTGTTCGAGCACGTCGAGGACGCGATCCAGTGGGCGGACGCCTTGAACGTGCTCCGGCTCCAGCTCGAACGTATGGAGGGCGGGTTCATCCCCTCGCAGCGCGAGTACTACCGTGTGTTCGGCGTGACGGCCGAGCGCCTCGAGAAGGCGCCGCGCGACGTCACCATCATGCATCCGGGGCCGATGAATCGCGGCGTCGAGATCGACAGCCGGGTCGCCGATGGGCGGTTCAGTGTGATCCTCGACCAGGTGACGAACGGCGTCGCGGTGCGCATGGCGGTGCTGTATCTGCTCGCCGGGGGCAGGCCCGAGCTCGCCGACTCGGCGAAACAGGGCGGTGGCGCAGGGGCAGGGGGAGGGGGGGGACTCGACTGATGCGACCGCTGCTGCTGCGGGGTGGCCGGGTGATCGACCCGAGCCGCGGGTTCGACCAGGCGGCCGACCTGCTGGTGCAGGACGGCACGATCGCCGGAGTGGGACCGTCGCTCGGCGTCCCGGACGGTGCGGAGGTGCGCGACGTGCGGGGCGCGGTGGTGGTGCCGGGGCTCGTGGACCTGCACGTCCACCTGCGCGAGCCGGGGAACGAGGACGTCGAGACGGTCGCGAGCGGCGCGCGGGCCGCCGCGAGCGGTGGGTTCACCACCGTGTGCGCGATGCCCAACACCGATCCCGTCACCGACAACCAGGCGGCCGTCGGCTTCATCGTGCGGCAGTCGCTCCGCGCCGGCTACGCGCGGGTCTGCCCGATCGGCGCCATCTCCGTCGGCCAGAAGGGCGAGCAGCTCGCGGAGTTCGGGGAGATGGTCGGGGCGGGGGCGGTCGCGGTGTCGGACGACGGGAAGCCGGTGGTGTCCAGTCATCTGATGCGCACGGCGCTCGAGTACGCCCGCACCTTCGGCATTCCGGTGGCGGACCATTGCGAGGAGCGGACCCTTGCCGCCGGGGGCGTGATGCACGAGGGTTTGGTCGCGGCGCGGCTCGGGTTGAAGGGGATTCCCGCCGCCGCCGAAGAGATCATGGTCGCGCGCGATGCGCTGCTCGCGGAGCTTGCTGGCGGGCACGTGCACCTCTGTCACATGTCCACGCGGGGTTCGGTGGAGTAGATCCGGCGGGCCAAGGAGCGCGGCATCAAGGTCACCGCCGAGGTGACGCCGCATCACCTGACGCTCACCGAGCGCGCCTGCGAGGGCTACGACACCAATGCCAAGATGAACCCGCCGCTGCGAGAGGCAGCCGACGTGGACGCGCTGCGGAGCGCCCTGAAGGACGGCGTGATCGACTGCATCGCGTCGGATCACGCGCCCCACGCCTACGACGCGAAGGAAGCGGCGTTCGATGATGCGCCCTTCGGCGTGGTCGGTCTGGAGACGGCCTTCGCGGTGACCTATACCGAAATGGTCGAGACCGGCGTGCTCACGCTTCCCGAGCTGATCGCGCGCATGACGACCATTCC
The DNA here is from genome assembly GCA_041484865.1 of Gemmatimonadota bacterium. Lineage (GTDB taxonomy): Bacteria > Gemmatimonadota > Gemmatimonadetes > Gemmatimonadales > GWC2-71-9 > AG25. The sequence goes on along the minus strand of JBGPIJ010000067.1, from coordinate 8,853 downwards.
CGCCCGGATTTTCCATCTCGCGGGCGGCACACTCCAGCCCGGCGTGGCGGCGGACATCGCGGTCCTCGATCCGCGTGCGTCGTGGACCGTCGATCCCGCGCGGTTTCGCTCGAAGAGTCGCAACTCGGCGTTCGCCGGCCGCCAGGTGCTCGGCCGCGTGCTCCTGACGCTCGTCGGAGGGAAAGTGGTGCATGAAGCGGAGACCGAGCCGCCGGGGTGACGGCGGGGCTCGCGAGATCGCCCGGCGGATGGCCCTCTGCTGCCGCCAGCTCGCGGCGCAGGGGCTGATCGCCGGTCAGGACGGGAATCTCTCCGTCCGTCTCTCCCCGACCCGCGTGCTGGTGACCCCGAGTGGGCTGATCAAGGCGCTGCTCGAGCCATCCGACATGGTGGAGGTGGATCTATCGGGGGGCAAGCAGCGCGGGCGTCACAACCCCACGAGTGAGTTGGACTTACACCTGCGGATCCTGCGGCGCCGGCCCGAGGTCGGGGCCGTGGTTCATGCCCATCCGCCGTATGCGACGGGGTTCGCGGTGGCCGGCGAGGGATTTGATAAATTTGTCCTGCCTGAGCTTATCTTGTCTGTCGGACAGGTTCCGCTGGTTCCGTACGGGACGCCGGGAACTCCCGAGCTCGGGGAGCGGGTCGAGCCGTACATCGCCGGCCACGACGCGATGCTGCTCGCCAACCACGGTGCCGTAACGGTCGGGCCCACGCTCGACGTGGCCTGGATTCGGATGGAGAGTCTCGAGCACGCGGCGCGAATTCTGTTCACCGCCCGCGCCCTCGGGCGGGTGACCGAGCTGACCAGCGACGCCGCGATGCGACTCGAGGCGAGACGCCAAGCGGCGTGGGAACGACGGGAGCCGGATGCCTAAGGGATCGTCGAAGAGCACCGCCACTATTCAGCGCCTGCTTGAAGAGCGGCGCCAGTACGAGGCCTGGATCGCGCGTCTCTCCGCTGCCGAGGATGCGACCCCGGAGAGCGTGCGCGTGCGCGTGAAGGCCGACTACGAGGCGCGGCTGCGCGCGGTGACGGAAGAGCTCAAGACGCACGCCGAGGGCGCCCGGCTGACGATCGACCAGAAGCGGCACTTCCGCGCCGAGCTGCAGAAGAAGGAAGCGCACGCCGCCGAGAAGCTGTCGGAGACCGAGCTGCGTCACGCGGTGGGCGAGTACGACGAAGCCCAGTGGAGCCAGGTTCACAAGGACGCGCTCGCCGAGCTCGTCTCCGTGCGGGAAGAGCTTCAGGTGGTCGACGCGGACATTCAGAAGCTCGAGGAGCTCGATGGGCTGGTGCGGACGGGACCGCGCGCCGCGCCGCCCGCGAAGGACCAGCCGCGGGACCATCCCCACCCGCCATCGCCGCGCGCGAAGGCTCCCCGCGAGCCGCTCGACGAGTTGGCGTTCATTAAGTCGGTGACGGAAGACGAGAACAGCGGCGCGCCCTCTTCCAAGCAGGCGAGCGGTCGCGACTATCAGCCCGGCGTCCCGTTGAGCACTCCCGGCCCGAGCCCGACGCCCCCGCCCCGGGCGGCGGCGAAGGAGGACGCCGAGGAGCCCCGCACGCTCAAGTGCAGAGACTGCGGTACGATGAATCTGCCGACGGAGTGGTACTGCGAGCACTGCGGGGCGGAGATGGCGTCGGTCTAGAAGAGTTCTTCGACCGCCCTATTTATTCACTTTTTTCACATACGCCGCGAGTCTCGACTTGTGGCGCGCGGCGTTGTTGGGATGGATGAGCCCTTTGCGCGCGGCGCGATCGAGCAGCCGCACGGCGAGGGCGTACGCTTCGGTTGCGGCTGGTCCGACGGCCGCACGCACGTGCTTTACCGCGGTGCGCAGCGCCGAGCGTTGCGCGCGGTTCCGGACCTCATGCGCTCGGGCTTGGCGCATGGCCTTCTTGGCGGATTCGATTCGGGGCAGACGGGCCTCCTCGTGAGCGGCGGAAGATAGAGGGTAAGTGCAGAGGGGTCAAGGCGCTACGGCGTTGACCGGAATGCGCTCGTTTCATTATCTTAGGCCGGTACCGACCCTAGGGAAACATATCTCGTTCGACTTTCTCGTATGGGCCCCGGTGTTGCTGTTCTCGGTCGTGGCTCATGAGTACGCCCACGGCGAGGCCGCCTACCGTCAGGGCGACGATACCGCCTACCTCCTCGGGCGGCTTACCTTGAATCCCCTGAAGCATATCGACCCGTTCATGACGGTGCTGCTCCCGGTGCTGCTCTACGTATCCCACGCCGGATTCATATTCGGCGGTGCGAAGCCGGTACCCGTGGACCCCCGGAAGTACCGCGACTACCGCCGCGGAGACATCATCGTCTCGCTCGCCGGGATCAGCGTCAATCTGGCGCTCTACGTCGCGAGCGCGGCCCTGTTCGCGATCGCCGGGTTGGTTGGCTTGGCCCTGCCCGGAGTCGTTGGGGTGATCGAGATCATCCAGCGGATGCTGTTCTACGGCATGCTGCTGAACCTGGTGCTCGCGTTCTTCAATCTGATTCCCGTGCCGCCCCTCGATGGCAGCCACGTGCTGGCCCACCTGCTTCCCCCGGGGGCCGCGGACAAGTACCGGAGACTCTTCATGCTGGGCTTCATGCCGATCCTGATCCTGGTGTGGCTGCTACCGGGAGTCGTGCAAGTGCTGATGTGGCCCGCCATGCAGCTGATGCACCTCGCCCTCTCTCTCGTCGGCCGCTTCGCGGTGTCGCCGGCGGTTTTCGCGAGATGACGACCTTCGCCCCCGTGCTTCAGGATGGCGCCGGCTTCGTCGTCGAGCTGGAGCAGTTCTCCGGCCCCCTCGATCTGTTGCTCCACCTGATTCGCGAAGACGAGCTCGACATCACGAACCTGCCCATCGCGAAGATCGCCGATCAGTTCCTCGCCGTGATCAACGAGCTGCGGCTGAACCAGGCGGCCGACTATCTCGAGATGGCGGCTCGGCTGCTGCGGATCAAGGCGCAGATGTTGCTGCCCCGGCGGCTCGACGACGATGAGTGGGAGGATCCGCGTTCGGAGCTGGTGCGGCGGCTGCTCGAGTACCAGCAGATTCGCGAGCTGGTCGAGTGGCTGGCGCGCGCGGTGGCGCGGCGCGCGGAGCAGCTCGGGCGGGGCTTCGTCCCCGCACCCGAGCCCGCGCCGCCCGGTCCGCTCGTGATCCAGCTCAACGACCTGCTCGCGGCGGCGGAGCGCGTGATCGCCCTCATTCCCGAGCCGATGCTGCACCGCGTGGTGCCGCGCCCGCTCGACCTCGAGGGCGCGACGGCGCGGATCGAGGCGCTCCTCGCTGAGCGGGATCAGGTGGGCTGGGGCGATCTGGTCGCCCCGCGCGCCGGAATCGTGGAAATCCTGTCGGTCTTCATCGCCCTGCTCGAGCTCGCCAAGCGCGGCACGCTGCGCGTGCAGCAGCCCGAGCCGTTCGCCCCGATCGTCATCCGGCGTGAGCCCCCTCGCGAAGCTGCTTGAAGCGGCGCTGTTCGCCGCGTCGCGCCCGCTGACCCTGGACGAGGTCGCGACGCTCGATCCGGGGGCGGGCGAAGCCGCGTGGCGGGAGGCGCTGGCCGAGCTGCAGCGCGCCTATGGCGACGGCGATCACGGCGTGGAGCTGGTCGAGATCGCGCACGGCTGGCAGTTCCTGACGCGGCGCGAATACGCTGAGGCGATCGAGCGGGCTCAGTTCGCGCTCCGCACCCGGCGGCTGTCGCCCGCGGCGCTCGAAACGCTCGCCATCATCGCGTATCGTCAGCCGGTGGGGCGGCTCGAGATCGAGGAGATCCGCGGGGTCGACTCGGGCGCCGTGCTCGACAAGCTCGTCGAGCGGGGGCTCGCCGAGGTGGTGACGCGGGGGGAAGGCGTGGGCCGGCCGCTCCTGTATGGGACGACCCCGCAGTTTCTCGAGATCCTGGGGCTGCGAGATCTAGACGATCTGCCGCGGTTGGAGGAGCTCTCGGTCGCGTTGCGACCCCCGGCGCGCGCCGAGCCCGAATGACGCTGATGCGCCTGCAGCGCGTCCTCGCGCGCGCGGGCGTCACGTCACGGCGCAAAGCGGAGGATCTGATTCGCGCGGGCCGGGTCCGCGTGGACGGCACTGTGGCCACGCTGGGCATGAGCGCGGATCCCGACCGGCAGCGCGTGACGGTGGACGGGCGCGCCGTGCGGCCCGCGGCGCCAGTGTGGTTCGTGCTCAACAAGCCGATCGGCTACGTCGTAAGCCGGGGTGACCCCGAAGGCCGCCGCACGGTGTTCGACCTCCTCCCCAAGCTGCCCGGTCTTACGTACGTTGGACGCTTGGACGTCATGACCTCGGGTCTGCTGCTCCTCACCACGGATGGCGAGGCCGCACATCGGCTGACCCACCCGCGATTCGCGGTGCCGCGGACGTACCGGCTGCGCGCGCACGGGCTGGACGCCCGGGCTGCGCAGGCGGTGCTGGGGCGGCCGGTCGTGATCGACGCCCGCGCCGTGCGCGTGACGCGGCATGTGGTGCGGAGCCGGTCCGGGGGGATCGAGATCGAGGTGACGCTCGCCGAGGGGCGGCAGCGCATCGTCCGCCGCCTCGCGGAGGCCGTGGGACTCAAGGTCGAATGGCTGCATCGCATTTCTTACGGGCCGGTGAGCCTGGGGCGGCTCCCGGAGGGACACTGCCGGAGCTTGACCCGGCGCGAGATCGCGATGATCGAGCGGCTGCCCGGCCGCCCTTCCACGGCCGAGGACGATGGATCCCGCGGGGATTGAGCGCGCGCTCGGGGCGATCGGCACCACGTTTCGATTGACGCGGCTCTATCCCCCGAGCCATCCCGCGGTGATCGAGGCGATGCGGCAGATCACGAGCGCGCTGCCCGGGCTCGCCGCCGTGGGCACCGTGGAGTGGAAGATTGGGGCCACCGGCATTCATTGGCATGGGCAGCAGCTGCTGCCGCGTAACACCCAGGTGGCAGAGCTCGCGGGGTTACTGTACGCACGCGGGATCCGGTCCGTCCAGCTCCATCCGGGCGCGACGGCGGAGCAGGCGATCGGGCTGTTCGAAGTTGCCATGGGCACGATGCCGCCGAGCGGCGCCGCGCTGGGGCAGATCGTGCTCACGATGAGCCGGCGGTCGCAGCGTCTGGCGATGGCGCCGCCTGCCGGTGCGGCGCCAGCGCCAGCGCCACCGTCAGCGCAACCGTCAGCGGTGGCGCACACGGCACCCGCGCCGGATCCGAAGCCGCCCGATCCGGAGCGGCGCGCGAGCACCGCCTTCCGGTTCGACGCGGTGCCGTTGGACGTCGAGGTGCAGCGGGCCATCGGGGACGTGGCGGCCGCCGAGCAACCCGACGCGCAGCGTGCGGCCGTTGAGAACTTGCAGCGGCTCGCGCCCGCGCTGGTGGGCCTGCGCGACGTGGCGCGGGTCGCGGCGGCGATCACGGCACTCGACCGGCTGCTGGGCGTCACGCAGGACGCGCCTCTCGCCGAGGCCATCGGGGCGTTGGCCGGTCACCTCGCGGATAAGGCGACGGTCGAGCGCATGGTGGCCCGGCTCGGCGAGCCGCGCGTCGCGGTGCCCGAGCGCGACACGCTGGCGACGGCGCTCGGGGCGCTCGCGTCCCTCTCGGTCGGGCCCGTCCTGCACGCCTATCTCGGCGCCCCCACGGACCAGCGCGAGCCGTACCGCGCCGTCATCCGGCGGGCGGGGGAGCGGGCGCTCGAGCCCCTTCAGGCCCAGCTCTCCGACAAGAAGGATGAGGCGGTGCTCGCGGTCGCCGCCGAGCTGACCGGGCTGACCGGCTCGCCGCAGGCGGTCGCCATGCTCATCCCGCTGCTCCGCCATGAGTCGGAGTTTGTGCGCGAAGGCGCCGTCATGGGTCTTGGGGAGATCGGCGGCCGGGAGATTTCGCGGCCGCTCATGCCGGCCCTGAAGGACGACAGCGTCAGCGTTCGCAGTGCCGCCGCGCGCGCGATCGCGGCCGCGGGGGACAGTGCCGCGGCGACCGTGCTGATTCGCCGGCTCGATCAGGAGCCGGACGAGAGCGTGCTCGGCGATCTGCTGCGCGCCATCGGGCGGCTGGGCGGAGGCCGCGAGGTACTCGATGTCCTCGCCCGCTACGCCGAGCCCGGTGGAATCCTGCGGCGTCGTAACGCGATGGTGCGCGCCGCGGCCGTGGAAGCGATGGCCCGGCTCCCGAATCGGGAAGCCCGGGGCTTGCTGGAACTGTACTCGCATGACAAGGAGCCGGCCGTGCGCAAGGCAGCCGAGACCGCACTGCGATGAAAGCCAATCCGACGCCCACGGGCGACTCGGCGCTCGCGCAGACCATCCGGAACGAGGTCGCGAAGCGCGTCGTCGCGCAGGAGACGATGGTCGAGCGACTGGTGATCGGGCTCCTCACGGGCGGGCACATCTTGCTCGAGGGCGTGCCGGGCCTCGCCAAGACTCTCGCCGTCCGTACGGTCGCGGAATGCCTGCGGATCACCTTCTCCCGCATCCAGTTCACCCCCGACCTCCTGCCCGCCGACGTGATCGGCACCATGGTGTACGATCAGCGCTCTCAGGAGTTCTATCCGAAGAAGGGACCGCTCTTCGCCAATCTCGTGCTCGCCGACGAGATCAACCGCGCGCCCGCGAAGGTGCAATCGGCGCTGCTCGAGGCGATGCAGGAAAAGCAGGTGACGATCGGCGGTGAGACGTTCTATCTGGGCGAGCCCTTCCTGGTGCTCGCCACCCAGAACCCGATCGAGCAGGAGGGCACCTATCCGCTGCCGGAAGCGCAGCTCGACCGATTCATGCTCAAGCTGCGCGTCGGCTACCCTTCGCGGGACGCGGAGCGGGAGATCGTCGCGCGCATGGCGTCGGGCCGGCCCATCGAAGTCCAGCGAGTGGCCGAGGCGGGCGACATTCTCGCCGCGCGCAGCGCCATCGCCGAGCTGTTCATGGACCAGAAGGTGGTGGACTACATCGTGGACGTCGTGCGCGGCACCCGCGAGCCGCAGGCCCTGGGGCTCCCCGAGCTGAAGGCATTGATCGCGTTCGGCGCGTCACCACGGGCGTCGATCTTCCTCGCGCAGGCGGCGCGGGCGCACGCCTACCTGCGGGGCCGGTCCTACGTCGTGCCCGACGACGTGAAGGCGATGGCGCACGACGTGCTGCGCCATCGGGTGCTGCTCACCTTCGAGGCGGAAGCCGAAGGCGCGGATGCCGACGCGGTGATCGCGAAGATCCTGGACGCGGTCGACGTGCCGTGACGCCGGAAGTCCTGAAGCAGGTCAAAGGGATCGAGCTCCGCACCCGCTCGCTCGTCACCTCGCTCTTCTCGGGTGAATACCGCTCGGTGTTCCGCGGGCAGGGCATCGAGTTCGCGGAGGTTCGGGAATACCAGCACGGAGACGATTTCCGCGCCATCGACTGGAACGTCTCCGCCCGCATGGGTCATCCCTTCGTCAAGACGTACGTGGAAGAGCGCGAGCTCACGCTGCTCCTCGTCGTGGACCAATCCGGCTCGCTCCAGTTCGGGCGCCCCGGCACGAAGGCGGCGCTGGCGGTGGAGGTGGCGGCGGTGCTCGCGCTCGCGGCGGCCCGTCACAATGACCGGGTGGGCGCGCTGATGTTCGCCGACAAGGTCGAATTCGTGGTGCGACCGGCCAAAGGACGGCCGCACGCCCTGCGGGTGATCCGGGATCTCGTGGCGTTCCGTCCCCGCGGGCGCGGCACGAACCTCGGCGAGGCGCTGCGCTACGCCGCGCGCCTGCTGCATCACCGCGCGATCGTGGCGGTGCTGTCCGATTTCCGCGCCGAGGGATGGGAACAGCCGCTCGGCCAGCTCGCGTCCAACCACGACGTCGTCGCGATCATGACAGATGATCCGCGTGAGGTGCATCTGCCCGACGCAGGGTGGGTGGACATGCAGGACGCGGAAACGGGACAGCGGGTGCTGCTCGACTCGAGCTATGGCCCCACCCGCACCCGCTTCCAGATCACGGCCGAGCGGCAGATGCAGGAGCGCTCCCGTAAACTTCTCCAGGCGGGGGTCGACCGGGTGGCGCTCCAGACGAACGTGCCGTACGGCGTCGCCCTGCGGCGCGCCTTCGCCGAGCGTGCCCGCCGCCTGAAGAGATGACCCGCGCTCTCACTCTGCTCGCTCTCGCGGCCGTCGTGATGGCGTGGCGTCGGGCCCCGGCGCAAGCGGACGAGTGGACCGCCACTCCTGCCCACCCGACCGTAGGCGATACCGTCTGGCTCGTTCGCCGCATCGACGCGCCGCCGGGATGGCGCCTGCGGCCGGGCAAGCTCACCGGCGGGGAAGACGTCGAGTCGCTGGGCGACGCGGGTGTGCTCCGCGCGGCCGAGGGGTGGCTGGTTCGCTATCCGATCGTCGCCTGGGCCCCGGGGGCGCACGAGGTGATACTCCCGCCGATCTGGAGACTCGCACCGGACGGACGAGCCGATTCGCTCCCGGGGGGAGTCGCCCGGCTCCAGGTCGCGAGCGTGATCCCCGACAGTCTCCGCCAGCCCGAGCCAAGGAATGCGATCGGCCCGTTGCGCCTGGGTCGCCGGCGTCCGCTCCTCCCGATCGCGGCCCTCGGGCTCGCCCTGGCGTTGGGGGCGGGAGCGCTCGCCTGGCGGCGCCGGGCGCCCCGGCCGCCGTCACCCCCCCCTCACGTTCCAGTGGAACGTGAAGGCCCGGATGCCCGCTGGCTTGCCGCGGGCGAGCCCAAAGCCGTCGCGGCTCGCGCGGCCGCCCGGGTGCGGGCGGCGATCACCCGCGCCGGTCCGCGCCCTGCGCCGGCGCTCGCCGAGGTGCTGGAGCAGCTCGAGCGGATCGAGTTCGCCGCGGCCCACGAGGCGGATGTCGCCGCGCTGGCATCCCGGGCGCGCGCCCT
>JBGPIJ010000066.1:0-12081 GCA_041484865.1 Gemmatimonadota bacterium | reverse complement strand
TGACCTCGCATGTGTGGCGCCAGGACCACAACGGCTTCAGCCACCAGGATCCCGGATTCATCGATCACGTCGTCAACAAGAAGGCGGACGTCGTTCGCGTGTATCTGCCGCCCGACGCCAATACGCTCCTGTCCGTGATCGATCACTGTCTCCGGAGCCGCCATTATGTGAATGTGATCGTTGCCGGGAAGCAGCCGGCGCCCCAATGGCTCTCGATGGATGCGGCGATAGCTCATTGCGCGGTGGGAGCGGGCGTCTGGCAATGGGCGAGCACGGACGAGGGCCGCGAGCCTGACCTCGTGATGGCGTGTGCGGGCGATGTCCCGACCATGGAAACGCTCGCCGCCGTGGATCTCCTGCGGCAGCAGTTCCCGGACGTCAAGCTGCGGGTCGTCAACGTCGTGGACCTGATGTCACTCCAGCCGCCGAGCCAGCATCCTCACGGGCTCACCGACGCGGCATTCGACGCCCTGTTCACGCGTGACCGGCCCGTCATTTTCGCTTATCACGGTTATCCATCCCTCATCCATCGGCTCGCGTACCGTCGCACCAATCACGACAACATTCACGTGCACGGGTACCGGGAAGAGGGGACGACGACGACTCCGTTCGACATCGCGGTACTGAACGAGCTCGATCGCTACCACCTGGCGCAGGACGCGGTGGAGCGGGTGCCGCGCTTCGCAGCCGCCATTCCCGGTTTTCGGCGCTTCGTCCAGGACAAGCTGTCCCTGCATGGTGCCTACATCCGCGAGCGCGGCGACGATCCTCCCGAGATTCTGGGCTGGACGTGGCCGTACTGAACGTCCTCGTCCTGAACTCGGGGTCGAGCAGCCAGAGAATCCGCTTGTACGCCATCGACGGACAGCTCTCCCAGCAGGCGCTCGCGCCGCGCTGGGAGGAGCGGGTCGAATGGGAGGGCACGGCGGGACACCGTAGCGCCATCGAGCAGTTATTGCGGCGGATGCCGTCAGACGTGGATATCGTCGGTCATCGCGTGGTGCACGGCGGCACGGAGTACGACGAGCCCGTCATCGTTACGCCGGCGGTGAAGGAAGCAATCGCGCGGCTCGCCGAGTTTGCCCCATTGCACAACCGCGCCGCGCTCGACGGAATCGAGCTCGTCGAGCAGCGGTGTGGTCCGGTGCCACAGGTTGCCGTTTTCGATACCGCCTTCCACCGGCATCTCCCACTCGCGGCCGCCGTGTATCCGGGTCCCTATGAGTGGTTCACCCAAGGCATCCGCCGCTTTGGCTTCCACGGCATCAATTACGAGTATTGCGCCAGCCGAGCCGCCGCCCTGCTCGGTCGGGACCCTCGGTCGCTCCGCCTGGTCATTTGCCACCTTGGGAACGGCTGCTCGCTCGCCGCCGTCCGCGCCGGCCGGAGCGTGGATACGACGATGGGCTTCACTCCGCTCGACGGTCTGATGATGGGTACGCGGCCAGGATCGCTCGATCCCGGCATTCTCACGTATCTGGCGCGACGCTTTCGGCTCACGCCTGACCAACTCGACGAGATCTTGAATGCGAAGTCGGGTCTCTTGGGCGTTTCAGGGATTTCGGAGGACATGCGCCAGATTCTCGCGGCGCGCGCGAACGGCCACGGCCGGGCCACGCTCGCGTTCGACATGTACGTACATCGGCTGCGAGCGGGGATCGGGGCGATGGTGGCCACACTCGACGGCCTGGACGCGCTGGTCTTCACGGCTGGAGTCGGGGAGCACGCGCCGGACGTGCGCTCCGCCGCGTGCGCGGGGTTGAGCTATCTCGGGGTGGCACTCGACGAAGCGAAGAACGCCCAATCGCCGCCCGATCAGGATGTAGCGCGGCGCGGCTCGCGGGTTCCGATCCTGATCGTACGGGCGGAGGAAGACTGGATGATCGCGCGCGCCTGCTGGAAGCTTGCGCGCGCCGCGGAGGCTACGGTCCGAACCGGTACGACAGCCCGAGAGCGTAGCTGAAGTCCCACTGGATGCGGTCGAACCCGCCCTCGTTCCACCGGTAGACGAGATTCTTTGCCTCCAGGAAGACTTGCGCCTGCGTGGCGGGCACGGTGCGCGAGATTCCCAAGCCGAACGCGGCGGCGGGGCGGGTGAAGAGACTCATCGTCGCGTCCCTGCCCAGCTCGGCGATCGTGATGGCACCGCCGCCGGTGAAAACGTATGGCGTGATGCCGCTTGAGAAGGGATAGCGGAACTCGAGATGGGCGCCGTAGAAGAACCGGTTGAAGTCCCGCCCCGCGAACGCGCTTGCGCCCCGAGCTTGGTTCCGCGCGTAAGTGAAGTCACCGTGCAGGCCGACGTATTCGTTCAATTGCACACCCGCGGTGCCGCCGACCTCATAGCCCTGCGTGAAGTCCGCGGTTCCCGCGTTGTTCAGATTGATGACGTGCGTATACCCACCCCCGTACAGCCCGACCATAAGCGGCCGCCCCTGACCCCCGAGCGGCGGCGCCGCGCACAGCAGTGTCGCGAGCACGGCGGCGGCGGATCGGACGCTGGTCGCCCGGACCATGTCAGGCATAAGCGGCCTGAGCCGCCCGCGCGGTGGAGGGCTCGCGGGCTTCCACGTAGGCATATACCGGCACGACGAGCAGCGACGCCGGCAGCTGGTTCAAGAGCCGCTCGGTGACGCTTCCGATCAACAGCCGGTCGACCCAGCCCTTGCCATGGGAGCCGATCACGAGCACGTCGGCATGCCATTCGGCTGCCTCCTGCATGATCGTCTCGACAGGCATGCCGTAGCGGATCGTCTTCTCCGTCTCGGGCGCCTTGATGAGCGGCCACACGTCACGCTTCAGATGCTCCTCGAGCATCGCGTAGTAGGAGCCGAGGTCGTAATTCGGGGCCTCGGGTACGATCGGCAGTGGCTCGAGGACGGAGAGGACGCGCACCTTCGCGCCGAACAGCGCGGCGAAGCGCTCAGCCGCCTCGATCGTCGGCCGTGCGGCCGCCGACTGGTCAACGGTCGCCAGCACGCGCCGAATCGAAGTCCGTTGGCCCCCGGTCACGAGCACGGGAAGCTCCGTCGTGCGGACGACGTCCACGCTCGTGCTGCCGGCAAACCACCGTCCCAGCAGCGAATGGTGCTTGTTCCCGAGCACCACGAGTTCCGCCCCCATCTGCGCGGCGACCTGCTTCAGCACGGCGGGCGCGCGACCGCGGCGAACGCTCAACTCCTGCGCCAGCTCCGTCGGGACGACGCCCCACAGGCCGTGCAGAACGGCTTCGCGCGTTTGCGCGACCAGCGAATCGCTGAACTCCTGCGCCCGTTCCGGCACTTCCGCGAGGGCCAGCGCGGACAAGACATCGCGCGCCGCATGCACCAGCTGGCATTTCGTTCCCGCTGCTTTGGCGATCTCCGCGGCGACCGCGGCCGCCCACGCCGACTCGGGCGACGTGTCCACGCCGACCACGATGGGTTTCCAGGTCATACAGCCCCCAGGATTGAGTGTCACGTCCATCCTTTCGAGTTCAAGATCACGGCCGCTCGGTGAAGAAAGACTGAACTTCGGGCTAAGGTCGCTCCATGAAGCAATCTTCAGACCCGCCTCAGTCCGGGCTCACGCTGAGGGTGAATCTTCCGTGCACGACCCAGGAGGTACGCAGGAGGTACGTATGAAAGTTGCGGAATTGATGCGCACCGAGTTGAAGACGATCAGCGTGGACGCGACCGTGGGGGACGCGGTCGACGCGCTCATCGAGGCACAGGTTAGCGCGCTCCCCGTCGTGGACCGGTTCGGGCGCGCGGTCGGCGTGATCTCGACGCGGGACATTCTGACCGCGGAGAGCACGTTTTCGGGCCAGCAGGCGCGGGACGCCCTGCTCGAGCAGACGACGGTGCTCGAAATCATGTCTCCGTGGCTGCCCACCATTGGCCCGGAGCTCGAGATGCGGCAAGCCGCGCAGCAGATGCTCTACCTCAACGTGCAACGGCTGTTCGTCGAAGATCAGGGCGCGTTGGTGGGAGTGATCTCGCAGACCGACATCGTCGGCGTGGTCGCCCGGGCGAAGGCATGACCTGCGGTTGGGCCTTATCTTCCTCCGTCAAAGGAGGAAGGCTGGTGCCCGAGAAACGGGACTCGCAGAGCGACGAAGTATCGCGCGTCCGGCATCGGTTCGAGCGCCTGCTCGATGCGGGCGTCGCCGTTTTTTCCGAGTACGCCCTGAGTGCCGTGCTGCAGCGCGTCGTCGACTCGGCCCGCGAGGTCGTCGGCGCGCGCTACGCCGCACTCGGCGTGCTGACCGAGGACGGCGCGGAACTCGCGGAGTTCGTCACGTCCGGAATGTCGGAAGCCGAGCGCGCGCGGATCGGCGAGCTGCCGAAAGGCCGCGGCCTGTTGGGGCTCGTGATCCGTGACCCGCAGCCGATCCGGACGGGGGACATCAATCGGCATCCCGAGCGGTACGGGTTCCCACCCCACCATCCTCCCATGAGGTCTTTCCTGGGCGTGCCCGTCGCCGTCAAAGGTCGCGTGCTTGGCAACCTGTATCTGGCGGAAAAAGTCGGCGCGGACGAGTTCGACATGGAGGACGAGGCGATGGCGGTTCTCCTGGCCGCGAACGCCGCGGTAGCCGTCGAGAACGCGCGGCTGCATGAGCGCAGTCAGGAGCTTCTCGATCAGGTGCGGGGCATGCAACGGCAACGCGACCTGTTCTTCGCGATGATGAACCACGAGCTGCGGAACGCGCTCACCGGTGTGTATGGGTGGGCGGAACGTCTGGTGCAGAAGAAGGGCGGTCCCGCCGCCGCGACCCATGCGGCGCAGCAGGTCTACGAGGCCGCCGAGCGCACCATCACCCTGCTCAATAACTTCCTCGATCTCACCCGGCTCGACGCGGGGAAGGTCCGTCCGGTGTTCCGGGACCTGGACGTACATGCGGAAATCGGGCGGGCGTTGACCAGCGTCCGGCCGGCGGCGGAAGGGAAGCAGCTCGTGCTCGAAGCGGAGTACGTGAAGGGTGTCTCCCGGGTGCGTACTGACCCCGTCCGGTTGGAGCAGATCCTGGTCAATCTGCTGAGCAACGCCATCCGGCACAGCCCGGCGGGAGCGACGATCACGCTGAACGTCGCCCTGGACGCCGAGGAGGTGGCATTCCGAGTCGTGGACCACGGGCCCGGCATCCCGCTCGAGTTGCAAACGCGGATTTTCGACCCGTTCGAGCGATTCGATCCCCACTCGGGGATCGGGACCGGGCTCGGCCTGCCGATCTCGCGACGCCTCGCCGAGGTGCTGGGGGGACGGTTGGCGGTCAAAAGCCAGCCCGGGGAGGGAGCGACGTTCATACTGACGCTCCCGGTGGTTCCTCAAGCATGAAGACTTCTTCAGATCACCTTTGGAATCGGTTCAACGCCAATCCCTTAGTGTCCGAGCCATGAAAATTCTCGTCGTCGAAGACGATCGCAAAGTCGCCGGGTTCATCGAGCAGGGATTGCGCGAAGAGGGCTACGCCGTCGATGTCGCCCCCGATGGCGACCAGGCCACGATGCTGGCGCACGTGTACGACTACGACCTCATGATACTCGACGTGATGCTCCCCAAGAAGACCGGCCTCCAGGTAGCGACCGAGCTGCGCCGCGAGGGCCGGAAGACGCCGATCCTCATGCTGACGGCGCGCGATTCCACCGAAGACGTCGTGCGGGGTCTGGATGCGGGCGCAGACGATTACCTCACCAAGCCGTTCAAGTTCGACGAGCTTCTCGCCCGGGTGCGCGCGCTGGTGCGGCGTGGCGGCGCGAGTCGGACCGAGCTCCTGAGATACGGGCCGGTCGAGCTCGACCGCCTGAGGCACAAGGCCTCCGTGAACAGCAAGCGTCTTGACCTGACCCCGAAAGAGTTCCAGCTGCTCGAGCACTTCTTGCTGCGGCCCGAGGAGGTCGTGTCGCGCACCGACCTGTTGGAAAAGGTATGGGACCTTCACTTCGACCCCGAGAGCAACGTGGTCGACGTGCACGTGGGCAACCTGCGCCGCAAGCTGCATGACGCGGCGGAGCAAGACCTGCTGCATACGGTCCGGGGAGTCGGGTTCCGCCTGCAGTCGCCCGATCGCGAAGACGAATGAAGGCCTCACTCCGGCGGACACTCGCCGTGCGGTTCGCGGCGACGATGGCGGCCGGACTCGCTCTCGTTTCCACGGCGCTGTTCCTCGGTACGTCCCACTTTCTCCGCCAACAGCTCGACCAGGCGCTCGCCGGGGCCGAGGTCCTGGTCGCCGGCCGGGTGGAACAGGATGCGCCGCCCTCCGTCGCCGAGATCCTGAGCATCGCCGAGCCGGAACGCTATGCGCGAGAAGTGAACCGCTATGCCGCGCTCCGGAGCGCGGGCGGGCACCTGATCCGCGCGTTTCCGCTCATCGCCACCGACCTGCCATTCGATTCGAGCGCGCTCGCGCGCGCGGCGGGAAACGGGGTGGTGTGGGTTACGGAAACGTGGCACGCGCGGCCGATCCGTAGCGTGTATATCTCCGTTCCGGAGGGGGGGACGGGTGTCCAGCACGTGATTCAAGTCTCTGCACACCTCGAGCCGCTGCAACGGATGGAGCGCGATCTGTTCCTGGTGCTCGCGGCGGTCGTGCTGCTCGGCAGCGGCGCGTCGCTCCTGGGAGCGTGGCGGCTCGGCGGCTCGGCCGTGCGGCCGGTCTTCGAGATCACGCATCAAGCGACACGGATCGAAGCGGGCACCTTGTCCCAGCGGATCGTGGCGCATGCCGACACCGAGGAATACCGGGGGCTCGTCGCGGTTTTGAATCGGATGCTCGAGCGGCTGGACGCAGCCTTCCAGACCCAGCACCGCCTGACGGCTGACGTCAGCCACGAGCTGCGCACCCCGCTCACTGCGCTGCGCGGCGAGATCGAGGTAGCGTTGCGCTCGGGGCGATCGCCCCGCGAATACGAGCTGGTGTTGCGCAGCGCCCTCGAGGAGATTGACCGGCTCACCACGATGAGCGAGGACCTGTTGCTCATCACGCGCGCGGAGGCGCATCTCGTGGGGGCGCGCCGCGTGCCCACGAATCCAAACGCCCTGCTGCGGCAGGCGCTCGCGCAGCTGCGCCGCCGCATCGAGGAAAAGGGTCTGACCGTGGGGGAGTCGCTCGATGCCGCAGCGACCTCCGTGCTGCTCGACCCCGCGTTGACCACCCGTCTCATCGAGCATCTCCTCGGTAACGCAGTGAAGTACACGCCGGAAGGGGGTCGCATCAACATCACCACCGAGGCCGCCGTGCCCGCAACGCGGGGGGTGCGCTTCGGCATCGAGAACTCGGGTGTTGCGATCGCGGCCGAGGATTTGCCCCACGTTTTCGAGCCGTTCTACCGTGTGGATCGGGCCCGTAGCCGCGGAGAGAACGGGGGGACCGGCTTGGGCCTCGCGCTCGTCGCGGCGATCGCCCGGCTGCACGGCGGCACCGCGCGGGTTCTGAATCAGGACGGCAGCGGCGTGCGGTTCGAGGTGGACCTGCCGGCGCCAGTCGAGAATTCGGGGGAAGCGGGAAACGGGGAAGCGTAAGGCGTGAAGCGAATCCGAGCGTATCCGCTGCCGTTATTGGCGGCCTTGGGGTTGGTGAGCGGCCTCACGGCCCGCTTCGTGTTTGGGGCACCGGCGATCGCGGACGACATTTTCCTCGCGACGCTGGTGATCGGTGGCACTCCGCTCGTGTTCCAGACGATCCGGGGCATACTGGGCGGGCGGTTCGCGGCCGATATCGTGGCGATGTTCGCCATCGTGACCGCGGCGCTCGTGCACCAGTACTTCGCCGGGGTCGTGATCGTGCTGATGCAGTCGGGCGGGGAAGCACTCGAGCGCTATGCGATGGGACGCGCCTCGCAATCGCTCGAAGCCCTGCTCGCGCGGGCGCCGAAGATCGGCCACCGGATCGAGGGCGATGACATCCGCCAGGTCCCCGTCCACGAGATCCGGGTCGGCGACCTGCTCCTGGTCCGGCCCGGGGACCTGATCCCGGTCGATGCGGATGTCGTCGACGGGACGTCGTCGGTGGACCAGTCGGCCCTCACCGGCGAGCCGTTGCCGGTTCACGCGCTGCCGGGAACGGCGCTGCTGTCGGGGAGCGTCAATCTCGACGGCGCGCTGCGCGTGCGGGCGAGTCGTGTCGCCGAGCAGAGCCAATACCAGCAGATCGTGCGATTGGTCGAGGCCGCGCGGCGCGAGAAGCCGCCGATCCAGCGGCTCGCCGACCGCTTTGCGGTGTGGTTCACGCCCGTGACACTCGCCGTGTGCGCCGCGACGTGGCTTGCCACCGGGGACGTGACGAGGGTCCTCGCGGTGCTCGTCGTCGCGACTCCGTGCCCGCTGATCCTCGCCACCCCGGTCGCGGTGATCGCGGGAATCGCCCGCGCCGCCAATCTGGGCGTGATCGTCAAGACCGGCGCCGCGATCGAGAAGCTCGGCCAGGCGCGCGTCGTCGTCTTCGACAAGACCGGCACGCTCACCCTCGGCCGGCCCACGGTCGAGCGGATCACCACCCTGAACGGGCTCGCCGCAAACGAGCTGCTGCGCCTGGCCGCGGGCGTCGAGCAGCTATCATCTCACCACCTCGGCCACGCGGTCACCGAAGCGGGCCGGGAGCGGCTCGGGCGCCTGCCCGTGGCGAGCGACTTCACGGAGACGGCGGGATCGGGAGCGGTGGGCACAGTCGAGGGACACGAGGTGGCGATTGGCTCGGTGGGCTACCTGGAGCGCCGCGGGGTGAGGGTGCCTGTAGCTCCGGACGGCCGCACTACCGCGTTCGTGAGCGTCGATGGGCGCAGCGTGGGGTCGATTGAGTTCGCCGACCGGCTGCGCCACCAGGTTCCGTCCTTGCTGCAGCGGCTCGCCGTCCTGGGCGTGACGGAAACGGTCATGCTCACGGGTGATCGCGAATCCAGCGCCGAGGCGATGGCCGCGCAGGCGGGAATCCGCACCGTGCGCGCGAATCTGTTGCCGGCGGACAAAGTCGCCGCGATCGCGGACTTGAAGCGGCGCTTCGGGAACGTCGTGATGGTCGGCGACGGCATCAATGATGCCCCCGCCCTCGCCGCAGCAACGGTGGGCGTGGCGATGGGCGCGCACGGCACCGCGATCTCGGCGGAAGCGGCGGACGTGGTGCTTTTGGTGGACGATATCTCACGCGTGGGCGACGCGATGGCGATCAGCCGGCGCATGCGCCGGATCGCGCTGCAGAGCATCGGCGTCGGGCTGGGATTGAGCTTCGCCTTGATGGTGATTGGGAGCTTCGGGGCGTTCAGTCCGGCGGCGGGCGCGGTGATGCAGGAGGGGCTCGACGCCGCGGTGATCTTGAACGCGCTGCGGGTACGGTGACCATGCCCGAGCGCCGCTACGTCTATGACCGCGCGCCGCTGCGAGTGTATTGGGAGGTGACGCGCGCGTGCGACCTCGCCTGCCGGCACTGCCGGGCGGAGGCCGTGGCGGCCCGCGCATCGAACGAGCTGAGCCCAGCGGAATCCATCGGGTTGCTCCAGGACCTGGCCTCAGCGGGGGAGCCGCTCCCGCACGTCGTTCTCACCGGCGGCGATCCCTTCAAGCGGCCCGACCTGTTCGAGCTGATCGCCGCGGCGCGGGCGTTTGGGCTGGGGGTGTCGGTCTCGCCCAGCGCGACGCCGCTCGTCACGCCGGACGCGATTCGCGATCTCAAGGTCGCGGGCGTTGAGGCCATCTCGCTCTCGCTCGACGGATCGAACGCCGATCGCCACGACGCTTTGCGAGGTGTTCCGGGCACGTTCGAGCGCACCCTCGAGCTCGCCCGGGCCGCGGCCGCCGCGGAGCTGCCGCTGCAGATCAACAGTCTCGTATCGGCCGGAACGCTCGCCGATCTGCCCGCGATCTACCATCTGGCGCAGACGCTCGACGCGGCGCGCTGGAGCCTGTTCTTCCTTGTAATGGTGGGGCGCGGCACCACGCTCGAGTCACTCGCTCCCGAGACGTGCGAGCAGCTGATGGGGTGGCTCACTACGCTGCCGCATGGCCGGCCGCTCGTGACGACGACCGAAGCGCCGCACTACCGGCGGGTGGTACTCGAGCGAACCGGGCGCCGCGGCGGGCACGGCGCGGGCATCCGGGACGGGAATGGCATCATGTTCATCTCGCACACCGGCGACGTGTCGCCATCCGGGTTCCTGCCGCTCTCGGCCGGCAACGTGCGCAACGGATCCGCGCTCGCGATCTATCGCGAATCGGATCTGTTCCGCCGGCTCCGCGTCGCCGACAACCTCATGGGCCGTTGCGGGGCGTGCGAACTCCGGTGGGAATGCGGGGGTTCGCGGGCGCGCGCCTACGCGGCATGCGGCGACCCGCTCGGCGAGGACCCGCTCTGCGTCAGGTCTAGCGGCGCCGCAGGTTCCCCAGCAGCCGCAGGATCTCCATATACAGCCAGATGAGCGTGACCATCAAGCCGAACGCCGCGTACCACTCCACGTACTTCGGCACCCCGGCATTCGCCCCCTGCTCGATGAAGTCGAAGTCGAGCACCAGGTTCAGCGCCGCCACCGTCACGATCACGAGACTGATCACGATGCCGGCCGTCCCGCCGCCGAACACGAACGGCACGGTGACGTGGAAGAACGATAGGAGCATCGTCACGAGATAGACGAGCGCGATGGCGCCGGTCGCCGCGACCACGCCCATCCGGAACTTGTCCGTGACCTTGATCAGCCCGCTGCGGTACGCCACGAGCATGCAGAACAGCGTCGCGAAGGTGAGCGCGACTGCCTGGATCACGATCCCGTGGTACTGCATCTCGAAAATCGCTGAGAGTCCGCCGATCGCGAGCCCCTCGAAGGCGGCGTAGATCGGCGCGGTGACGGGCGCCCAGTCCTTCTTGACGATCGTCGCTATCGCGGCGATCAACCCGCCGATGAGACCGCCCACCATCCAGGGGAGTGCGGCGTCGACGCTGGCCGTGCGGATCACCTGGGTCCACACCCAGGTGGCTGGCACGACCACGAGCAACAGGAGGAACGCGGTCCTGTTGATCGCGCCTTCGACCGTCATCGTCTCGCCCGGGGCGGCGTGACCGGCCAGGCTGAACTGCTCGAGGACTCTGCTACCCAGCACAGGATTCTTCGTTTTCATGCCCCTATCCGGTTCAAGAGTGTTGTGGTCCCTCTCAATATACGCACGACCCACAAGACCCCGCGCCCGGCGTTCCAGGTCTCACCACCCGACGGGCACGCCCCGATTCTGGCGCTCGAGCCATACCATGAGCGGCTGGAAATAGTCGAGCAGCGCGGTGGCATCCATCGAGCGCTGGCCGGTGAGCACCTCGAGCGCCTCGGGCCACGGCCGGCTGGCGCCGAGTGCGAGCATCGCCCCGAGCCGGCGCCCCGCCTCCTTGCTCCCGTAGTACGAGCACCGGTACAGCGGTCCCGTGTACCCGGCGGCGTGGCACAGCGCCCGATAGAACTGGAACTCGAGGACCTGCGCCATGAAGTAGCGCATGTACGGGACGTTGCCGGGCACGTGGTACTTGGCGCCGGGATCGAAATCGGCGGGACCACGGACGATGGGCGGCATCACGCCCCCATAGTAACCCCGCAGCTCCCACCAGCGCCTGGTGTAGTCCGCGGGCCCGAACTTTCCGGCGAACAGCTCCCAGCGCCACTTGTCGATCGTGATGCCGAAGGGCAGGAACGCGACGTGATCGAGCGCCTCCCGCAAGAGCTGCAGCGTGTCGCCCGTGGGGGCGGGCTCCGAGGCGAGCAACCCGATCTGGACCAGGTACCGCGGGGTGACCGACAGCGCGATCGCGTCGCCGATCGCCTCGTGGAAGCCGTCGTTGGCGCCGTTCTGATAGAGGAAGGGCTGATTCTTGTACGAGCGGAAATAGAAATCGTGGCCCAGCTCGTGATGAATGACCCGGAAGTCCTCACCCGTCGGCTCGATGCACATCTTGATCCGGAGGTCGCCCGGATCCTCGACGTACTCGGCGCTCGCGTGGCACACGACGTCCCGGTCGCGCGGCCGGACGAAGAGCGAGCGCTCCCAGAAGGTCGACGGCAGGGAATCGAACCCCAGCGACGTGTAGAACCGCTCCCCCATGCGCATCATCGCGACCGGGGCCACATGCCG
>JBGPIJ010000065.1:0-12118 GCA_041484865.1 Gemmatimonadota bacterium | reverse complement strand
TCGGCCGCGTCTTCACTCGCCGACGCGCTCCGGACGTTCGCGAAGCGACGGAAGCCGGTGAAGAGATCGAGCGATGCGCTGAGTCCGGTACTGTACTGGTACGCCCCCTGACCGGCGGCGAGGCCGTTTACAATGGAAGAATTATTCTGGCGGAATGCGCTGGAATTGACCGAGAGGGTCGGCAGGAAGGCCCCGTATGCTGCCCGCTTCTGCCACCCGGCGTTCGTGACGGCTCCGCGCGCCTGGACAACGGCCGGCTGCACGGCCAGAGCGCGCCGCACCGCTTCCTGAAGCGTGATCTGTGGCTGCTGCGTGGTGCCAATTCGGGCGAACGTGGCCACCGCCAGCGCCGCGGCCGAGACCGACCGCCGCACTAGTCCCGCTCCCTGCTCGTGCCGAGGGATTCTGGGTGGACCGGCGAGGGCTCGAAGCGACGCACCAGGTGACTGTAGCGGTGCTGCTGCGCGGGCGACAGTTGGGCGTTGATTTCCCGATGCATGATGACGCGGAGGGAATCCATCCGGGGATGGACGAGGTGCCAGATGCTGTCGAGCTCGGGGCGGTGGCGCTGGAGCACCGCGCGGACCGAGTCCTGCTGCGCGCCCGAGAGATTGAGCTGCTTCGTCAGGAACGCCACCATCGCATCGGCATCACGATAGCGCGGTGTCCAGCGCAGCTCCGTCCACCGCTGCGTGCCCCAGCCGGCGGCCGCGCCGGCGACGAACACGACGACGAGTAATAGACCGGCCTTGAGCCGGTTGACCATGAGCTACCGTACCTCGGCCGAGGCGAGGACGACGCTGGCATCGGGCGGGTGGTCCGACGACACCATGACCCGAGCCGAAGATCCGGCGCCCGCAGCAAGCACGTCGTCGAGCGACGCCGGAGCCGTCCAGTTGCCGATCAAGAGCCCCCCGAGCAGCCCGGCGGCCGCGACAGCGGTGATCCCGGTGCGTGCCCACGACGCCAGCACCTCCCAGTATTCCTGGGGGCGATCCTGCAGCCCGGCGAGCACGCGCGCGACGAATGCCGTCTCGGCGTCGGCCGTCAGGGCGGCCCGCAGGGCCGCCCCGAGGACGGGATCGGGGCGATGATCGAACGGGGTGAATTCCGGCGTCATACCTCCTCCTTCCATTCAGCGAGCAAGGCGCGCAACGCGCGCCGTGCGTGAAAGACCTCGGAGCGCACGGTGCCCTCGGGGATGCTCAAAATGCGCCCGATTTCGGCGTGTGAATAGCCTTCCACGTCGAACAATACTACCGCCAAGCGGCGCCGCTCGGGGAGCTGCGCCAGCGCTTCCCGCAGCCGGCGTCCCAACGCCCGCCGCTGGGTTTCGACCTCAGGGTCGAGGCCCCCGGCCACCACCGTGCTGTCGAGCGACTCAGTGCGTCGCACTTTGCGACGACGGCGGCGATCGTGGGCGGCGTTCGCTACGACCCGCATGAGCCAGGGACCGAACGGACGTTGAGGATCGTATTGCCGGAGCTTCACGAGCGTCGCGAGCAGCGCGTCCTGGGCTGCATCGTCGGCGTCGTCGGGATCCGCGAGCACCGCCCGCGCCACGCGGCGTACCGACGCCGAGTAACGCTCGACGAGCACTCCGAATGCCGCCCGGTCGCCGGCGATGGTGCGCGCCACCAAGTCGGCATCCTCTAGCCGTTCTATACGCTCAGCGGGCTCGGGGGGTTGGACCGGGCGATCAGGAGGCGTCATCGCCCTCTCGCGAGCGGCGCCGCTCGAGCCCATACAGCCCGAATCCCAGGGCAATGACGTAAGCTACGGCGGCCAATACGATTCCGGTGGCCCTCGGGAACAGGAGCAGCAGCGTGCCGACCCCCGCGAAAACCACTGCTGCCGTGGCTGCGATTCCCCGGCGGATCCCCCCGGCAACCCGTCGCACCACCACGACGGCTACGGCCCCAAGCTCGTAGCCCGACCGTTTGTGTCTCGAAGGGGCTTCGTGGGACGGACCGTCGGCCGAAGCGGGACTCGGGCCGGGCGCTCCCACGAGCCGGGCCGGCAGACGCAAACGGCGAGGCTGCAGCACGATCTCGCGGCTCGCGGCGAGATCGCGTCGGAATTGCGCCGCCAGCGCCTCCGAGAGCTGCTCCTCTTCGGCGAGCAGGTCCAGCTCGTAGTTGGTGAGCAGACTCGACACGTTCAGGTTGGTCGAGCCGATGCGCGCCCAGCGCCGGTCCACAACCATGGTTTTGGCGTGGATCATCGGGCCCTGGTATTCGAAAATGCGCACGCCGCGATTCAACAGCTCGCGGTAGCCGACGCGCGTGAGGTGCCGGAGCGCCGGGACATCACTCGTCCCGGGGACGAGAATGCGGACGTCGACGCCGTCTCGTGCCGCATCGAGCAAGCTGGCGTAGAGCGGCGCGGGCGCCACGAGATAGGCGTCTGTGATCCACAGCCGCTCCGCGGCGCTGGCCGCGAGCAGCTCCACCGCGCGATACACGCGCGCCCGCCGCGGGATGCCCTGGACGATGCGGACACTCGATTCACCGCGGGGCGCGGGATCGACGGCCCGGTCGCCGGGCGGCAACGGCGTCCCGACACGCTGCCACATCCAGGCGAAGGCGCTGTCCAGGGCGGCTGCCGCGGGGCCGTCCACGGCCACCGCCGTATCGCGCCAGGGCCGCCGCCCGCGCTCCGGATCCCCGGCCCATTCGTCCCCGATGCACAGCCCGGCGAGGACCGCGTTCGACCCGTCGGTGACCCGCAGCTTGCGGTGGTCGCGGGAGAGCAGGCGCGAGACGTGCCAGGAAAAGACCGGATGGAAAGCGCGGACCTCAACGCCCGCCTGTACGAGGCGGCCCCAGTAGCGATGCGATGTCCCGAACGAGCCGATCGCGTCATAGAGCACCCGCACGCGCACGCCGGCGCCGGCGCGCTCGACCAGCGCGTCGGCGAAGCGCCGGCCGGTGTGATCGTCGCGAATGATGTAGTTCTCGAGGTGGACCCAACGTTCGGCGCCCGCAATGAGCGCGAGCATGGCGTCGAGCGCCCCGGGGCTGTCGGCATAGTGCTCGAGGCGATTCCCACCGATGCTGCGGGCGCCCGCCGCCCGGTCGATGGCCCGCGCCAGCTCATCCCGAACCGGGGTGACGTCGCGCCGCAGGACCGGCGCGGCGCGCGACGCCGCGTCACGAGGCCGGCCGACCAAGACCCAGGGCTCCTTCCACGGGACGCAGCGCCTGGACGACGAAGGCGATGTGCTCGTCCAGCGGCACGCCCAACTCGTCCGCTCCCTGCCGCATTTCGTCGCGATTCACCCCGCGGGCGAACGCCTTGTCCTTGAGCTTCTTCTTGACCGACGCGACCTCGAGATCGGCGAGGCTCCGCGACGGCCGCACCAAGGCGCACGCGACCAGAAACCCGCACAATTCGTCCGCCGCGAACAGCGTTTTCGCCAACCTCGAGTCCCGCGGCACGCCCGTGTAGCTCGCGTGCCCGAGGATCGCGCGGCACGCGGGCTCCGGCAGGCCCCGCTCCCGTAGTTTCCGCACGCCCCAGCTCGGATGCTCCTCGGTAGCGGAATGGGCATCGTTCGGGTAGCGCTCGTAGTCGAAGTCGTGCATCAGGCCCACGAGGTCCCAGATCGCGACATCCTCGCCAAACTTCGCCGCGTAGGCCCGCATCGCCGTCTCGACCGCGAGCATGTGCTGCCGCAGGCCGGGCGATCGGGTGAGCTCCTCCATGAGGGCGAGCGCTTCGACCCTGGTCATGCCGTGCGGAGCTCCGTGTCGACGTTCCAGCGGTCGGCCCACAGCTCGGCCATGAGAATAGGCCAGAGCGAGCGGGCGTGATTGGCGCGGCCCGCGCGATGCTCCGCCAGGAGCCGCGGCAGCCGATCGGAGGCGAACCGCGGCCGTGCCAGCACCCGGTCCGCGAGCGCCGCCAGGCCTCCGTTCAGCCACTGCGCCACCGGCACCGAAAGGCCGCGCTTCTTGCGGCGGATCACCCGCTCGGGAACGAGCCCGCGCGCCGCTTCCTTTAATATGGCCTTGCCGTTGAAGGAGTGCACCTTGAGGTGCGACGGCGCGGGAAGGACCAGCTCGAGCACCTCCCGGTCGAGATACGGCGCGCGCGCCTCGATCGATGCCAGCATGGTCCCGCGATCGACCTTCACGAGCAGATTGTCGGGCAGATAGGTGAGGAAATCGAGCCACAGCAACCGGTTCAGCCGGTCCCCGCTCGGGAACGCCTCCATGCGACGACCGAGCTCGGCGAGTGTTAGGGCGTCCGGGCCGAGCGCGCCGAACCAGTGGAGATGCCGCTCGAATGGAGGCAGGTCAGCCGCGGCCACGAACCGCTTCATGAGGAATTCGAGCGTCACCTTGCCGGTCGAAACGGGAATCTGACCCACCCCCCAGCGTACCAGACTCCGTACGACTCGGGGCAGCCGGCCGTAGAGTCCGGCCGCCCTGTCTCCGAGATACGTTGGATACCCGCCGAACAGCTCGTCCGCTCCCTCACCCGAGAGCACGACCTTGACGTGCTCCCGCGCCGCCTCAGCGAGGAGAAACGTCGGCAGGATCGCGGGATCGCCGACCGGCTCGGCGAGCGTACCGGTGACGACGTGCAGGGCGCGCTCGAGCTCGACGTCGTCGGCCGTGACGACGTGATGAATCGTGCGAATGTCGTGCGTCACAGCCTCCGCATAGCGGCTCTCATCGTAGCCCGGCTCCAGGAATCTGACCGCGTACGTGTGGATCTGCTCCGCGGGCATGGCCCGCGCCGCGGCGGCCGCGAGCAGCGACGAGTCGAGACCTCCGCTCGTGAATACCCCCACCGGAACGTCCGACATCAGCTCGCGCGCCACCGACCGGAGCAGCACTTCTCGGAGCTGGGTCGCCGACTCGAGGCGCGAATCGAGGCCGGCCACGGCAGCCGGATCCCAGTACGTCCGAATGGTCACCCCGCCGCGCTCGGCGACGAGCAGCTGGCCCGGGTGGAGCTTCTGAATACCCGCGAACATCGTATGGGGTGCGGGGACGTAGCCGAGCGAGACGTAGAGATCGGCGGCTCGACGGTCGAGCCGACGGGACTGGTCGGGATACACGAGCAGCGCCTGAATCTCCGAGCCGAAACGGAGCTCGCCGTCGATTTCGGTCCAGAACAGGGGCTTTTCGCCTGCCCGGTCACGCGCGAGCACGAGGCGCTCGCGCACCGTATCCCAGACGGCAAGCCCGAACATCCCCTCGAGCCGTTCGACCGCATCCGCGCCGAATCGTTCGTACAACGGGACGATGGTTTCGATGTCGCCCCGGGAGCGGAACGGGTAGCCCAGCCGGGTCGCCTCCGCGCGCAGCTGTGGGGCGTTGTAGATCTCGCCGTTGCACACCATCCAGACGCGGCCGTCGGGACTCTGGAACGGCTGATCGCCGGTGGTCAGGTCCATGATGGCGAGCCGTCGCGCGCCCAGCCGCGCGCGCTCGTGTCCCACGATCCGTTCCCCGTCGGGGCCGCGGTGGGCCAGCGACGCCGCCATCG
Organism: Gemmatimonadota bacterium; assembly: GCA_041484865.1. Taxonomy (GTDB): domain Bacteria; phylum Gemmatimonadota; class Gemmatimonadetes; order Gemmatimonadales; family GWC2-71-9; genus AG25. Next base: position 6,616 of record JBGPIJ010000065.1, on the reverse strand, counting down.
CCTCGATGCAGCCCGGGTGGCGGAGCGGCTGGCCCGCGAGCGATACGGCGCCGAAGATGCCGCACATGGGCTATTCCCCGGAAGTCCCTCGGCGGGTCCGTGGCGCGGGAAAGCACGGTCCGTAGGCGACGTGGTGGTAGTCCTGGGCGATGAGCGGCAGCGCCGCGAGCGCCGCGCGCGCATCCCGGTTGTCGGCGCGCGCCACGAACACCGTCGGGGTGGAGCATGCGGCAAGCGTCGCTTGCCAGAACGCGAGCGGCTTCAAGGGGGAGCCTTGCATTGAGCGGTAGCGCTCTTGGTACGCCACGACGTAGTTGCTCGTGAGCTCGTCGGCGGTGGCGGTCGCGACGGTGATCGTCCGGCCGAGATAGAACGGCAGCGACGGCGGATATGCCGCAACGCCGAGCACGGTCGCGGGGTTCCCCTCCCGGGCCGCGCGCTCGAGCACGGGCAGGACGCCGGCCGCGAGCTGGGCGGCCGAGCGGTCGTCACCGACGGCGCGCATGAGCGCGGCCGTGCTGAACGGAAGGGCGATGATGATGGCCGCATACGCGAGTGCCGCCAGCAGAATGTCCTGGCGCCGGGCGGCGAGCACGAGGCCCGCGGCGGACCCGATCAAGACGGCTCCGACCGCGATGCCGGCCGGCACCATCGCCGCCCGCTCCGCAGGGGTCAAGGATAGGGGCGACCCGGTCCGGCCCGGGAGCAGGATGAAGGCGACACCGAGCAGGGTGGCGATCACGGCATACCAACGCCAGGCCGTGGTGGCGCCCGTCGTCGCAAGCGTCCGCGCGGCGGCGAGCGCGATCGCCGGCATCAGCGGCAACACGTACTGCGGCAGCTTCGAGTGGTTGAGGGTCAAGAGCACGAGCGGCGCCAGGACCCAGCAGGCCAGCCAGAGCGCCTCGCGGGTTCCGGCCTCGCGGCGAGCGGCCCATGCCGCGCGCCAGCCGTTGAGTCGCGCGCACGCGGGGACGATCCAGGGGAACGCTCCGAGCAGGAAGATCGGGATGTAGTACCAGACGGGGCCGGTGCGGTGAAAGCTTCTCGTGGTGAATCGCCTGGCCGTCTCCGTGACGAATACGTACGCGGGGAATTCGGGGAACTTCCGGGTGACGGTGAGGAACCAGGGCAGCGTCACGAGCGCGAAGACCGCGAACGCGCGGAGCGACGCAACGCGGCGGAGCGGCGCCCCGGTGACGAGACCCTCGGCCACGACGACGGTGAGCGGGATCGCGAGCGCGATCGGTCCTTTGGTCACCGCTCCGACGCCCATCGCGAGCCAGGAGAGCGTGGTCCGCTCCTCGAAGAAGCACACGATCGCGGCCGTGGTGCAGAGCGCGAGGAGACTGTCGAAGATGGCGACGTGGGCGTAGGCAAAGGGAAGCGTCATCGTGGCGTAGGCGATTCCCGCGAGCCAGCCCGCCGTCCTGCCCCAGCGCCGTCCGGCGAACGAGACGAGCAACGCGATCGTGCCGAGCGTGGCGAGGTAGGCGGGGAGGCGGGCCGCGAGCTCGCTCGGACCCAGGATCTCCATCAGCGCGGCGGAGGCGGCGAAATACACGATCGGCTTGTCGAGGTAGGGGAGCCCGTCGAGATGCGGGACGAGGTAGTCGTTCGTCTGCGCCATTTCACGCGCCACTTCCCCGTTGCGACCCTCGTCGGGGTCGAGCAAGCGATAGCCGCCCAGGTTCCAACCGAGTGTCGTCGCCGCGAGCAGCAGCAGCAGCGGCAGGCCCGTGGACGGGCGCATCAGGGCGGTCCGGGAGCAGCCGCCGCGATCTGCGACACCGTGACCGGCACGACCGCTTGCTTCTCGCCGTCAATCGTGATCTCGAAGCGGTACATCCCGGCGTGCGGGAAGGGGACGTCGAACACCAACACGGCCCCGGCTTCTATCTCTGTGACGCCGGCCGGCGGCTCGGCGAAGGTAACGTTGCCCGCCCCGCCGAGGATTTCGGTGCCGTGCTCGTCCACGAGCCGGATCTGTACGGCGTGCTCGCCGACCTCCGTGCGCCTCCCCTTGAGGCGGAGCACGAGGTGCAGCCGGGGATGCATGGCCGGGAACTGCTGCACCCAGATGTGCTGGAAGATGCCGAGCACCGACAGCTTACCTGCCTGGTCGACGAGCGCATAGTCGGCGATCACCGCGAAATCGAGATTCATCGGGGGATGAGGGGAATGGATGCCTCGGTCGTCTCCCACACGACCTTCAGGATCCCCCCCTGGTCTCGAGGCTCGACCGCGATCGTGAGCCGCTCCACGGGTTCGGCCATGAGCACGACGTTCATGTCGACCCGCACGAGGTCGCGGGACGGGTCATACGCAGTTCCCCATTGTCCGGTCTGCGTATTCAGGATCAGCGTCCAGGAACGCGGGCCGGGGATGGTCCAGAGCGTATAGGACCCCGCGGGAATGGTCTTGCCTCCCATGACGAGGTCGGTGGAGGTTGTGAAGCCGGTCGCGGCGTTCGCGCCGGTGCGCCACACCTCGTTCCAGGGGACGACGTTGCCGAAGATCTGGCGTCCGCGCATCGACGGCCGGCCGTAGTTGATCGAAATGGTCGCGCGTCCCACAGTGGCGCGCACCGAGTCGCGCGGGGAGAGGAGGCCGAGCGGCCGCCCGGCGAAGCGCGCCTCGAGGGCCGGGACGTCGACCCACGGGACGCGGTCCACGGTGATCTGTTCGGTCGTCCCAACGGCGCTCGCCCCGAGCACCCGCCCGGTGGAATCGACGCGCACCCGCACGGGACCGCCCTCACCGAAGGTGATGACCACCGTATCGGCGGTGACGCGCTGGATCGTGGTCGCGAACGACGGTCCGGCGCCCAGGGGAAGGACCTCGAATGTCTCGGGCTCGACGCCGACGCCGCGCGCGCGCGCTGTGAGCAGCTCGATCAGCGCGTACGAGAACCCGACGTAGGGGATCGTCCCGGCGCGCACGGCGACGCGCGCCGTTCGCGAGCTGTCGCCGATCGTCCACCGCACGGTCGCGGTATCGCGCAGAAAGGTCACCGCCGCGCGCTGCGGCCGCGCGCCCGGCTCGGCGGCCGGGCGACCGACCAGCTCGTAGCTGACCACGTTCCCCTGAGCGTCGAGGGTCGCGACGAAATGGCGCACCGTGGTGCGGTTCGCCACCCGCGAAATCTGATCCCCCTGGAGCCGATCGCGGCTGCGGGTGTACTGCTCCACGAACATCGTGTCGTCGCCGAGGCGGACGATGAAGGCCCCAGTCGCCTGGGCGCCGAGCCGAGGCTGCGACAGCGCGCAGAGCGCGAACAGCAACAGGCCCACGCGTGTCATGATGAACGCCTCAGCCCACGCGGACCGACGTGATTTCGTCGTTCCCCACGATCTTGTTGACGACGTCCATGCCCTTCGTCACCTGGCCGAACACGGTATGCATGCCATCGAGGTGCCGCTGCGGCGAGTGGCAGATGAAGAATTGACTCCCCCCCGTGTCCTTGCCGGCGTGCGCCATCGAAAGCGTGCCCGCCCCGTGCTTGTGGGTGTTGCGGCTGGTCTCGCAATTGATCGTGTAGCCCGGCCCGCCGGTGCCGACCGGGCCCTTGCCGGTCTTCGAGTTCGGATCGCCGCCCTGAATCATGAAGTTGGGAATCACGCGATGAAACTTTGTGCCGTCGTAGAACGCCGAGTTGGCGAGCTTCTCGAAGTTGGCTACGGTGCCCGGAACCTCGTCGGCGAACAACTCGGCTTCGATCGTTCCCTTGGACGTCTCGAATACGGCCTTCTTATTCGGCATCAGATACCTCCGTTGTAGGACATCAATGTACTAGGGGAGATGCAGAGCCAGGGCGGCGGGAGTCGCCACAGGAAGCGAGCAGGCCGTTCCGACGCAGACGACGGCGGCCGGGTCCGGGGCGACGGTGCGCACGACGACTTTGCGAGGCCGATAGCGCTGCAGCGCGAGGAGGTGCATCGCACAGGCGGGGCCTGCTCCGGCCGGACCGGACACTTCGACTCGGGTGACGGGGTGCACGGCCCAGTCGAGTGCGCGCGCGAGGGTCGCGCCGTAGAGCGAGAGCTGGGGAATGGCGCCGCCGAACGCACCGAGCTGGCGGTCGAGCAGGCGGCGCCATTCGGGATCGTCGGTGAGCGCTGCGAGACGGGCGAGCGCGAGCGCGGCGACGCCATTGGGCGACGGGGTGGGGGCGTCCTGCACCGGCTTCGCCGGCGTCGCGAGGTAGCCCGTCTCCTCGCGCTCCCGCGTGGTGTCGAAGAATCCGCCTCCGTCGTCCGCTCCGTCCCAGTGCGCTCTCACGCAGTAGCGCATGACGGCGATCGCACGGGCGAGCCATTCCCCATCCCCCGTCGCCTCGAAGGCGTCGAGGAACGCTGCGGCCGCCTCCACGTTGTCGTCCAGAATCCCGAACGGCTCGGCGCGGCCCACGACGTGCGACATGCCGCGCCGCTCGTCCCACGCTTCACTCCAGATCCGCCCCAGCACGGCGAGCGCGAGCGTATTGCATTCCGGCCGATCGAGGACAGCCCCGGCGTGCAGAAACGCGGATGCCAGCATCGCGCTCCAGTTCACGTATGACGTAGTATCGACGTACGGGCGCTCGCGCTGATCGCGCGCGGCCTTGAGCTTCCGCACCGCCTCGCCGAATAGCGGCTCCTCGTCGGGTGCGGGGTCGTGCTCCCGCCACAGCACGTTCTTCTGCGGGTTGTGATGCATCTCGCCCGTGTCTCCGATGTCGAAGACGCGCGCCACGACGGCGAACTCCCGCTCGGTGAGCGCGGCACGGGCCTCGTCCACCGTCCAGGTCCAATAGTCGCCGTCATCGCCGAATGTGACGTCGGCGTCCTGGGAGGTGAAGAACGCGCCCCGGCGGTCCGACAGCACCTCGAGCACCCAGTCGACCAGCTCCTCGGCGACTTGCTTGAACAGAGGCGTGCTGAGCGCGGCGTAGCCGTCCACGTAGGCGTGCAACAGCTCGGCGTTGTCGTACGCCATCTTCTCGAAATGCGGGACGATCCAGCGCTCATCCACCGAGTAGCGGTGGAATCCGCCGCCCAGGTGATCGCGGATCCCGCCGCGCGCCATCCCGGTGAGGGTTTTCTCTACGGCTTCCCGCATCCAGTCGGCCTGCTCGTCGTGCCAGCGGACGAGAAGAAATTGCAGCGCGGCTGGATGGGGGAACTTGGGGGCCGTGCCGAATCCGCCATAGCGGATGTCGAAGAGCCGAGCCATTTGATCGGCTGCCTGGGCGACGAGCCCCGCGTGGACCTTGCCGCTCTTGCTCTCATCGAGCGTGTCCCGGACGTGCTCGCCGATCGCTTTCGCGCTGCCGGCGATCTTGGCGGGGTCGTTGCGGTACGCGCGCGCCACGTGCCGCAACACGGAGATGAAGCCGGGACGTCCGTAGGGGTTGTCCTCGGGGGGGAAATAGGTTCCCCCGAAGAAGACGTCCCCCTGCGGCGTGAGAAACGCCGTCAGCGGCCAGCCGCCCTGACCAGACAGCGCCTGGACCGCCCGCTGGTAGCGAAGATCGACGTCCGGCCGCTCATCCCGATCGACTTTGACGCAGACGAACGCCTCGTTCAGAACCTCGGCCACGGCGGGGTTTTCGTACGACTCGCCGTCCATGACGTGGCACCAGTGACACCAGACGGCGCCGATGTCGAGCAGGATCGGTTTGTCTTCCGTCCGGGCACGCTCGAACGCCGCATTGCCCCAGGGATGCCAGTGCACGGGTTGATGCGCCGCGGAACGCAGATACGCGGACGATTCCTTGGCGAGCGTGTTCACGCCCCGGCCTCCAGGTAGAGCGGCGTTGCCGGGTGAGGCGTTGCCGAAAGAGGCGTCGCCGGTCGCCGGATAGTGCGTTGCCGGGAACGCAGTACCTGGCAACGCCGTACCTGGGAACGCCCCATCACACTCTGGAGCTCGGACACAAATCGCTCACTGCGCAGATCTCGCACTTCGGCCGCCGGGCGACGCATACCCGCCGGCCGTGCTGGATCAACCCATGCCCGAGCCAGGTCCATTGCGCGCGGGGGATGAGCTTCATCAGGTCCCGCTCGATCTTGACGGGGTCCGTTTCTTTCGTGAACCCGAGCCGCGTGCTGAGTCGCTGCACGTGGGTATCGACCACGATGCCGGCGTTCTTTCCGTACCAGGTGCCGAGGACGACGTTCGCGGTCTTGCGGCCGACGCCCGGAAGCTCGACCAGGTCCTCCATGGTGTCAGGGACCTGACCGTGGTGTCGCTCGACCAGGACTTGGGCCATTCCGATGATCGATTTGGTCTTATTCCGGAAGAATCCGGTGCTGTGGATCGCCTGCTCGAGCGCCGCGGGGTCCGCGGCGGCGTAGTCGTGCGCGCTCGTGTGTGTGGCGAACAGCGCCGGCGTCACCATGTTGACGCGCGCGTCGGTGGACTGCGCTGAGAGGATGGTCGCCACGAGCAGCTCGAGCGCGCTCTTGTGTTGGAGGGCGCAGTTGGCGTCGGGGTTGGCGCGCTTCAGGCGCGCGAGGATCTTGCGCGCGCGCGCGCGCCGCTTGACGGCAGGAGGCTTGGGAGGCATGTGGGCGGGAACGTACGAAAGGCGACGGAAGGACGGAAGGACGGAAGGACGGAATGTTAGGCATCC
>JBGPIJ010000064.1:0-12124 GCA_041484865.1 Gemmatimonadota bacterium | reverse complement strand
TAGCGTGTCGCGGACCGCCCGCTCGACCGCGCGCGCCGCGTCCACCTCCCCCAACTGCTCGAACATCAGGGCGCCCGCGAGGATCGCCGCGAGCGGATTGGCGACTCCTTTGCCGGCGAGGGCCGGGGCGGAGCCGTGCACCGGCTCGAACAGCCCCGGACGGCCGGGATGCAGGTTGGCGCTCGCCGCCAAGCCGAGTCCGCCCACCAGGGCCGCGCCCAGGTCCGAGAGGATGTCCCCGAAGAGGTTGTTCGTCACGATGACCTGGAAGCGCCAAGGCTCGCGCACCAACTCGAGCACGAGCGCGTCCACGTAGCGGTGTTCGGCTTCGATCTCGGCGTACTCGGACGCAATGCGCCGGAAGCGATCCTGCCAGACCGCGTGTGCCGGGATGGCGTTCGACTTGTCGCTCATCGTCACGCGCGTGCGGCCGTGCGCGCGCGCCCACTCGAAGGCGGCGCGGATGATGCGCTCGACGCCACGGACCGTGTTCACGTCTTCGGCGATGTATTGCTCACCCTCGATGCGCCCCCGGCCGAGATAGACGCCTTCGGTGTTTTCGCGGAAAATGACAAAATCAATCGGCGGTCGGCTGACCGCCCGCAGCGGGGTGAGATCGGGGTGGAGCAGTTGAACCGGACGGAAGTTGATGTACAGGTCCAACCGAACTCGGAGACCCAGCAGGATGTCCCGAGCATGCTGGTTTCCGGGGACCCGGGGGTCGCCGAAGGCCCCGACGAAGATCGCATCCACGTCGTCGCGCAGGTGACGGAACGCCGGGTCGGGAAGCGTCTCCTTCGTCTTGAGGTAGTGATCGGCTCCATAGGGCAGACGCTCCCATTCGAGGCTGATGCCGTGCTGGGCCGCAGCTCGGTCCAGGACCGTAATCGCCGCCCCGATCACCTCGGGGCCGATCCCGTCGCCGGCGATCACGGCGATGCGATGCCTCACGTCCGCCTGGCCGCCAGACCGCCTGACCGCCGGTGCTTCACTCGAACCCGGTGGGACGCCCGCAGCTCGCGCAGTAGCCCCATCCCACGTCGACCTCGCTGCCGCACGCGGGGCAGCGCAGCTCGCCGGACGGCGGCTGGCCGCAGTGTGGGCAGAAATTCACCTTGCGGGCGGCGGGAAGCGTACCGCCGCAGTAGGCGCACTGCGCGGCGCTGATCTCCGATTCATCGAGGGTGAAGTGGGAATCCGTCGTCGGTTCGTCCTCTGCATCCCTCGCGTCGCTCGGCTCCTCGATCTCCGCGGCTCGCGCGGGCGGCGCGAACGCGCGCTCCCCTTTGAGGAAGCGCTCCGCGGCGAGTCGGTTGATCATGATCTGGGCGTCGGGGAAGTTGCGGAACACGCCGGTGTCGGCGTTCGCGGCATCCGCCTCCCGCCGCAGCGCCTCTCGTACGTCCGGCGGCTCGACCTGCGCGTAACCGCGCTCCCCCGCGAGCAGGCGCAGCACCGTCATCTCGTAGTCTTGATGGGTTGCGACGTTCAGGCGGGCGCGATTCGACCGGTAGGGCACAAGGCGCTCGTACAGCTCGGCCGCGGCGAACGGGACGGCAAGCCGCCCAGGGCCCGCTTCGACAAGCGCCTCCACCAAACGCCCAAACAGACGATCCAACTCGTCAGCCACGCAGTACCCTTCCCCTTCCCTTCATCGCCATTCCTTCACCCACCGGTCGTAGAGCACGGGAATGATCCCGGCCTGCGCCAGCACTTCGCATCCCGAGGGATCGCGGTACGCCTTGCGGTAGAACACGTGGGTCACGCCCGAATTGATGATCAGCTTCGCGCAGAGGACGCAGGGCGACGCGCTGATGAACACGACCTTGTCGCGCACGCTCCCGGGCGCTTTCACGAGCGCGTTCATCTCCGAGTGAATACAGCCACAGCTGCCCGGCACCGCGGAATCGCATTTGTTCGGGAGCCCGCGCGCGTTGCCGTTGTAGCCGATCCCCAGCACGTTCTCGAGCAGGTGGTCGGTGACTACCGTGCCCACCTGGAGCCGCGCGCACGTCGAGCGCTTGGCGAGCTCCTCGGCCATCCGCATGTACACTTCGTACAAGGGAATCCGCTGTACCGGCGGCGTGGTGACTCCGTCCGGCAGAACGTTGAGGAAGTGCGTGTTGGCCGGCACCCCATCCTTAAAGGCGCTCATGCAGCTCCTGATCCGGATCGTACGTGACGAAGGCTCCGCGAGCTTTTTCCGCCCGGAGCCAGCTGTCGAACCCCGACGCGACCAGCCCATTCGAGCGCTCCTGACGCTCCGCCGTGCGGGTGGCGAGAAAGTTGGCGTATTCGTTCTTGGGATGCCCGGCGTGCCCGCGCACCCACTGCCACTCGACCTCGTGCTCCGCCGCGACCTGCACCAGCTTCTGCCACAGCTCGAGATTCTCGATCGGTCCGCCTTTGCGCTTCCAGCCGCGCGCCTGCCAGTTCTTCACCCATTCCGAGCTGCCCTTGACGAGGTACTCGGAGTCCGACACGTAGAGCACGTGCGCTCGCTGCCAGCGCCGTCGCAGCCACTCGAGCGTCGCGATCGCACCGGCCAGGGCCATCTTCTGGTTCGTCGTGTTCGGGGAGCACTCGAAGAAGTCCCAGCGGGCGAAACTGTCCCCCGCGTGCGCCTCGATGAGCGCGGCGTTCCCGCCGGGATTCGGCGGCTCGGTTCCGTTCCCGAGGCAGCTCTCGTCGGCGTGCACCAGCACGCGCTCCGGGGCCACCGTCAGGGTTGAATGAGGACGGGGATGTCCGTGCCGCGCAAGATCTCCTCCGCATGGGACGCGACCACCGTACTGGGCCGCCCGGCGGTGCGCGCGAGGTGGGCGCCGGCGAAGAGCGCGTCGCAGCGGATGCGCTGCAGCACCGCGGGGATCACCCGCCCGGGCTGGCCCGCCTCGATGTGGGTCACGAACGCAACGCGTTGCAGCGACAGGACGGCCTCGGCGACGCCCACGACCTGCACGCCCGCGGCGGGGTCGTCGGTCGCGTGGATGATGTGCACGGTGCTCTCGGCGATGCTCGCGAACCGCGCCGCCAGCTCGAGTGCGCGGCGACTCGCGTCCTGACCGTCGAACACGACCGCGCAGGCGCGCATCGGGGAGGGCGCGCTCGCGCACACGATGACGCAGGACTCGGCGGTGCGAATCAACGAAGCGACCGTCGTGCCCAAGGCCTCGCCGCCCGTTGTGGCGACGCCGTGCCGGCCCACGAGCGTCGCGTCGGCGTTTTGCGCGAGCGCCGCGAGTGCCGTACCGGCGTCGCCTTCCCGCGTGGCGACCTGCATCTCCAGCCCGGCGGCCAGCACGCGCGCCCGGGCTCGTTCCAGCAGCCGCGCGCTGCGCGCCTCGGCCTCTCCCACCTCGCGTACGTGCGCGACCATGAGCGTGCTGTGAAATTGCTGGCCGAGCACGATCGCCTGCTCGAGCGCCGAATCGGCCTCGGGACTGCCGTCCAGCCCCACCACCAGGCGCGTGAACACGGTTAGGGCAGCACCGCGAAGTTCTCGATCTCCCGCAGTCGAAACGACACGATCTCTCCGGTCATGGGGAGCCTGCCTTCGAGCGCCTCGTCGCGCTGCGCCGTGTCGAGCCGCTCGGCGACCACCACATATTCGGTGCCGCGCCGCCGCAGCGCCACCCGCCGCCGCTCGCGCACCGCGCGCTCCAGCGCATCGAGCGCGGCGGGACTGAGCGTGTGAAACTCCTCGATCGTCGTCATGGGGACTAGTTCACCTCGATCTGCCCCGGGGTACCGTCCCCCACCTGCCCGATGACGGCCGCAGCCGGCGTTCGCTCGCGCCCGAGGGCAGCGCGGAGATCGGTCACACGGCCCGCCGGGACGGCGAGCAGGAGCCCGCCCGACGTCTGCGCGTCGGCCAGGAGCAGCCGTGTGATGGGGTCGACGTGGTCCGCGAAACGCACCGCGTCGGCGAGGCTCTCTGCGTTCCGCTTGGAGCCGCCCGGCACCGCGCCACGCCGCACCATTTCCTCCGCGCGGGGCAGTAGAGGGACCGTCGCGCCCGTGACCACGGCCGACGCGCCGCTCGCGCGCAGCAGGTTGTGCAGGTGGCCGAGCAGGCCGAAGCCGGTGACGTCCGTGGCCGCGTGCACCCCGACCGCGAGCATCGCGCGCGCCGCGCCGGCGTTGAGGGTCGTCATGGTCGCCACTGCCGGGGCGAGGTCTGCCTCGCTCAGGAGATCGCGTTTCAATGCGGTTGTCAGCACGCCCGTGCCCAGGGGCTTGGTCAGCACCAGGGCGTCTCCCGGCTTCGCTCCCGAGTTGGTCACAATGCGGTCGGGGTGTACGTCGCCGATGGCGACCATCCCGTACTTCGGCTCGGGATCATCCACGGAATGCCCGCCGAGGACGAACGCCCCGGCTTCGCGCGCCACGTCGCTCCCGCCCTTGAGCACCGTGCCGAGCAGGTCGAGCGGCAGCGTGTCCCGCGGCCACCCGACGATGTTCAGCGCGAACAGCGGCGCGGCACCCATGGCGTACAGGTCCGAGAATGCGTTCGCCGCGGCGATCCGTCCGAAGTCGTAGGCCGAGTCCACGATCGGGGTAAAGAAATCCACCGTCGCGACAATCGCGCGATCCGGCGTCAGTTGAAAGACGGCGGCATCGTCGCGCGTCGCGGCGTCGACGAGGATACGGGGATCCGTGGTGACCGGCACGTGGCGCAAGACCTGCGTCAACTCGGCAGGGCCGAGTTTGCAGGCTCAGCCCGCGCCGTGCGAAAACGCCGTCAGTCGAATGGTTGTCATGATGGCAATAGTCTAACCGAGTCTCCAGGCGAGAATGGCGCCAGCGAGCACATAGCGAGCCGTGTCGCGCAGCCCGAGGCGCACCGCGTCGCGCGGCATCGACGAGCGTCCGTCCGGGAGCCGAGCCGGAAAGCCCACGAGCAGGCCCACCAGGAAGAACACGAGCCACCACTCGCCGCTGCCGAGCGAGTTGAACCACAGCGAGGCGAACAACGTGGTTACCGCCGCCTCGAGCGAACGCCATGCGACATCCGCCGTTCGGATACCGCGGAGTCGCGCTCCCAGGCTGCATGCGATGACGAACTCGACCGCGACCGGTAGCCACGCCAGCACGAGCCTGGCGAGCGTCACCGCCGAGCGCGCTGCTCGCGTGGAAGGTATCCGGGCCCCACGAGCCCTCGCCCCGGCCGCGCGGTCGTGAGTGTCCCGTGATCGAGGACGATGCGGCCGTTCACCAGCACGTACGCGATCCCCACCGATGGCTGATGCGGATTTTCGAACGTCGCGCGATCGGCGACGGTGCGGGGATCGAACACCGTCACGTCGGCGAACATTCCGGGGCGGAGCGCGCCACGGTCGGCGAGCCCGACGCGCTGGGCAGCGAGCGACGTCATCTTGCGGACCGCGAACTCGAGGGGGAAGATCTTCAGGTCGCGGGCGTAATGACCGAGGATGCGGGTGAAGGTCCCGTAGGCGCGTGGGTGGGTGCTCTGGGCGCCGAACGGACCGTTCGGAGCGACCCCGCTCGCGTCCGTGTTCACCGCCACCCACCAGTTGGCGAGTCCCGCCTGCACGTCGGGTTCGCTCATCACGAAGTAGATCGCGTCGGTCCGCTGGCCGTGCTCGGCCAGCAGAATGTCGAACAGCGTCTCGACCGCATCCCGGTGGCGCGCCCGGGCAATCTCGTCCAGGCGCTTCCCCTGGAGATAGCGGAGCGAATCCTGGAACGTGCCGGTGATCAGGATGCCGGCGGCACCGCCCGCTTCATGATAGAAGCCCTCGGTGCCCGTGCCGGGCTCCAGCATCTCCTTGCGCATCCGCGCACGCACGCCAGAGTTTCGCAGTCGCGCCAGGAGGGAATCCATCCCGCCGTTCTCGGCCCAGGTGGGAACCGCGGCATCGAGCGAGGTCATCGCGGCGATGTACGGATACTGGTCGGCGGTGACATCTAGGCCGGCGGCGCGTGCCGAGTCGATACGGGCGAGCACTCGCGGCATCCGGCCCCAACTTGCGCGGCCCGAAACCTTCAGGTGGTAGATCTCGACCGGGATGTCGGCGTCCCGGGCGATCCGAAACACCTCATCGAGCGCCGCATCAATCCTGGACCCCTCGTTACGCATATGGGTCGCGTACACGCCGCCGTGGCGCCGGGCCGCGCGGGCCAGCGCGATCAGCTCCTCCGTGGACGCGTAGCTCGCCGGGGCGTATTCGAGTGCGGTCGAAACTCCGAGCGCGCCCTGCTCCATCATGGTGTCCACGAGTGCGGCCATGCGCGCGAGCTCCGCCGCCGTCGCCGGGCGGTCCGCGCTGCCGACGACCGCCTCGCGAAGCTGCGTCGCCCCAACGAACGTCGCGACATTGACCGCCGAGCCGGTGAGGGCGAGGTGGGCGAAATAGCCGTCCAAGTCCTGCCAATCCTCGCTGAAGTGGTACTTCTTCATGAGGTTCGAGTCGGCGGCGGCGAGCTGTGCGGTGAGCGGAGCGACGGAGTTCCCTTCGCCCGTCACCTCTGTCGTAATGCCCTGCGTCACCTTGCTCAAGACACGATTGTCGACGAGGACGTTGATTTCCGACTGGCCCATCATGTCGATGAAGCCCGGGGCAACGATGAGGCCCGAGACGTCGAGCGTCTCCCGGGCGGCCGCGTGGCCGAGGAACCCGAGCGCGGCGATGCGATCGCCGCGAACGGCGAGATCGCCGCGGTAGCGGGGATTGCCGCTGCCGTCCACGATCCAGCCGTTCCTCAGGATGAGATCGTAGCTCCTCCCCCTTTCGCTTCCCCCCTCTCGCGTCCCGCACGCGAGTATGAGCAGGAGCGCCGGGAGGAATCGCGCTAGCGGGGCCACGTCTTTCTCAATGAATCCGGGGAAACGATGCGACCGCGGGTCATCACCCAGGCGATGTTGCGAGTGGCGGAGATGTCGGCGGTCGGGTCGCGATCCAGAACGACGAGGTCGGCGACCTTGCCGGGCGCGAGCCAGCCCAGCGAGTCCGCCCGGAGCAGCCGGGCGGCCTGATGCGTCGCGGCGCCGATAGCCTCGAGGGGCGTGAAGCCCGCCGCGACGAGCAGCGCGAGCTCTGCATGCAGCGCCGCGCCCGGGTCGAGCCCGGGGCCCACAGCGCCCGACCCGGCCGCAACGACCCCGCCGGCCCGCAGGAACTCGCGCACGAACTGGTTCTGGCGCGGCCGGCCGCGGCGCAACGCCGCGTTGTGGCGGGCGAGGGCTTCGTGCACCACGAGCACCGGCACGATGGCCACGTGCGTGCGCGCCAGGGCGCGCGCGCTGCTCGCGATTCTCGCCGAATCGAGCCTCGCCCAACCCTCGACCGGCACGATGCCGGAGAGATTCTCGATCGCGACGATCCCCGCTCGCGCGGCCGTCAACGCGTCGATCTTCCCGAGGTCCGCCGCCACCGAGAGCCGAAGCGTTGCGGCTTCATCGAGCAGCGGCTTGAGCAGCGCCGCCGTGAAGCCCTTGGAGATCACGACGTAGTCCGCGTTCACGACCGCCCGCTGATCGACCGCGTGGCGCGCCGCGGCCGGGGTCGCGACTCCGGTGCCTTCCCCGGTCGGAGGCACGCCGTCGATCGCGGCGCCGCCGCTGAACATGCGCGGGCCGAGCACCGCGCCGAGGTTCAGGTCGTTGCGCAGCGAGAACGCCGAATCGCTCGGTGAGTTCACGTCGCGGACCGTGGTCACACCCCAGGCCAGGTAGTGCGACGCCGCCCAGAGGCGCGCGTGCGCGTGGCCGTCGATCAGGCCGGGGATGATCGTCTTGCCGATCAGGTTCATGCGTACGGCTCCGCGTGGAACCTTGATCTCGTTCACGCGGGCAACCGCCTCGACATGGCCGTTCCTGATGAGGATCAGCCCGTCCCGCAGCGGCGGGACCCCTGAGCCGTCGATCAGGGTGGCGCCCTCGAGCGCGACCGTCCCTTCACCCGGAGCCTTACAGGCGAAGGGACCGAACGAGAGCAGGACGGCGACGACCAGCCGGCTCGCGATCAGCGCAGGTCGAACACCGGGACTCGCGGGGCCGCGGAAGCGCGGAGCGCGCTTCCGCGGCGGATGGGAGGAGACGATCTACCGACGACGGCCGCGCGCCGACTTGCGTTTCGGCTTGCCGCGCCGGCTCGCTTTGGCCTTCGTCTTCTTCTTGGCTTTCTTCTTGGCCTTCGGCTTCGCCTTCGCCTTCGCCTTCTTGCGCGCGGGCTTCTTCTTCCGTGCCGGCGCGGATCTCCGCGGCCGGGAATCCATGCCCTCTTCCTCATCACCCATGGCTGCCGGAGTCGGCGCCGAAGGCTGAGGTGGCATCGACGGAAGCATTGGCTCCATCATGCCTGGGCCGGTCCAGCCACTCTCCGAGAAGTCGGTCTGCTCGAGCATCGGATCTCTCCTCACGCTGGTTGACGGGTGATCGTGGCCT
Source organism: Gemmatimonadota bacterium (assembly GCA_041484865.1). Classification (GTDB taxonomy): domain Bacteria; phylum Gemmatimonadota; class Gemmatimonadetes; order Gemmatimonadales; family GWC2-71-9; genus AG25. Next base: position 3,714 of record JBGPIJ010000064.1, on the reverse strand, counting down.
ATAGCTTATCGCCCGATGCTTGCGACGCAAGTGACCGTGCTAACTCCCACGCGCGTCGAACGAACCGGTAGAGGAAGCGAGCCAACTCACCGCCTTGAGGTGACAAGTTAGCTTGACAACAGCAGTTACGAGGACTTACGTTCGCGCCGCTATGACCGTTTCCACTCGCTGGGCCTTCTTGCTCCTGGGGCTGCCTGTCGCGGGCGTTGCCCAAAACGTTGCCGAAGTGCAGGTTGCGCCACCCTCGATCACCCTCAAGGTCGGCGAGCGCTCCGGCCTCCTCGCGACCGCGTTCGACCGCGTCGGGAATGTCATTCCAACCGTGCGGGTGTTCTGGTCGTCCAACAACCTCCAGGTGGCGCGCGTCGACAACAACGGCACCGTGACCGGTCTGGCCAATGGGGTGGCGATCATCGATGCGCGGGTCGGGTCGAGACGGGGAACGGCGGCGGTGCAAGTGGTCGGGGGACCGGCGCAGCCGCCGCCCGGAGCGGTTCAGCCGGCCACCCCGCCGCCGCCGTCCGCCCCACCCGCCGCCGACGCTTCCCTGGCGGGCCAGCCGCCAGGTACAGGGCCGGCGAGCGTCCTCCGGATTGAGCCGCCCACGATTTACCTGCTGCCGTCCGAGAACGTGCGGGCGTCGCCGCGTGCGCTCAAGGACGACGGCAGTCCCGCCGCGCCGATTTCCGTCACTTGGAAATTGCTGCGCCCCGACATCGCGAGCGTGGACCAGAACGGCGTCATCGTCGCATTGTCGACGGGGCAGGGGACTCTACAGGTCACGAGCGCGAGCGGAATCACCGCGACCGCACCGGTCGTCGTCCAGCAAGCCGACTTCGCGATCCAGGAAGCGGGACCGGTCGCGCTGAGTCCCGGCGGGACCGACACGCTGCACGTCGTCGTCCCCACCCAAAACGGGCGCGTCGTGAATCCTCTGGCCCTGCAATGGACGTCGAGTGACGTCAACGTCGTCCGCGTGACTCAGACGGGCGTCGCGGCAGGCGTGAGCCCCGGCCGCGCGACCGTCACCGTATCCGGATTCCTCCAGACGAGGAGCGTGGATGTCGTCGTGCACCGGCCGGTCGAGCTCCTCGCCGTCCGCCCCAAGTGGCAGGATGAAGTCGTCCTGCCGATACAGGGGACGGCGAAGTTCGAGGCGCAAGCGCTCGCCTCCGACCGGACCCCTGTGCCGGAGGCTCCCATGCAGTGGAGCGTCGTCGACACGGCGGTCGCGGTCTTCGATGCCGGCACCGGGACGCTCACGGGGAAGAAGGCCGGGAAGACCCAGCTCGTCGTCAGGGGGCCGGGGCCGGGTCTCGGAGTGACGTGGACCATCCGGGTGATTGCCGCGGGGGTGAAGCTCTCAGCCACGCGCGTCGGCCTCTCGCTCGCTCGTCACTACGCGGTGCGGGCCACGTACACCGACTCGACGGGCGCGGTGATCGGCCCCGCCACCGCGCTCACGTGGAGCTCCGATAATTCCCAGGCGGCCACCGTGGGCGACGATGGCACGATTACGGCCGCGTCGTATGGGCACGCGCGCGTCGTCGGCACGGCCCCGGGCGGCAAACGCGCTGCGGTGGACGTGTTCGTTCAGGGCGAGATCGTGATCCCGAGCTCCCGCTCGGGAAGGTTTCAGCTCTACTCGGCGGAGCGGTCGAATCTCACGCAGTGGCGTAAGCTCGTCGACGACACATTGAGCGCCATCGAGCCGGCGTTCGCGCCCGACGGCTCGCGCATCGCCTACACAGTGTCGCGCTCGATCTACGTGATGGACGGCGACGGCTTGAACTCGACCCGGATCACGAGCTCCAACGGGACGGACGGACACGCGGCGTTCACGGCCGACGGGAACGGAATCGTGTTCCAGTCCGATCGCAGCGGCCACTCGCAGATCTGGCTGCAGATGCTGGGCGGAGCGGACGCGGTGCAGCTCACCCAGGAGCCGGCGGTGAACATGCAACCCGCCGTGTCCCCCGACGGGGAAACGATCGCTTTCGTCTCGATGCGCGACGGCACCACGAACATCTGGCTGATGGGGAAAGACGGCTCGAACCAGCGTCCGTGCACGAGGAGCACGGCGAGCTTCAAGAGTCTCGAGCCCAGGTTTCTGCGCGATGGGTCCCTGTTCTATCTGGTCCAGGGCAAGGAAAGTGGCCGCCTGGTGACACAGATCATGAGGCTCGAGCTGGCCTCGGGAAAGGTGACCCCCGTGACCGGAACCGATCTCGTGATCTCCGATTTCTCCGTATCCCCCGGCGGCGACCTCCTCGCCTTGGCCGTCAACGTGCAGGGGGGAAACAAGCCCTTCTACAAGGTCTACGTTCAGTCCCTGCTCACGAGCGGCGGCCCAGTGCCCCTAGCGACCGCTGGCGTGGAGCAGATGCTCACGCCGGCGTTCATGCCGTAGGGCCTGGGCCGTCGGCCATGCTCGCCTGCGTCATCCCCGGCACCGGCGACCTCGACAAAATCCAGATCGCGGAAGTCCCTGAGCCCAAAGCCGGTCCCGGCGAAGTACGGGTGTCCATGCGGGCGGGTGCGCTCAATCACCTCGATCTCTTCGTGATCCACGGGCTTCCCGGCATCCATCGCTTTCCCCACATCCTCGGCGCCGACGGCGCGGGCGTGGTGGACTCCGTGGGCAGCGGTGTCACCGCCGTGAAGCCAGGCGACCGGGTCATGATCAATCCGGGCGTCTGGGACGACACGTGCGACTACTGTCGCGCCGGCGAGCATTCCTTGTGCCTGAACTACCAGCTGCTCGGCGAGCATCTGCCGGGGACCTTTGCCGAGCAGGTCGTCCTGCCCGAGCGGAATCTCGCCTTGGTCCCAACGATCGATCCCCCGCTCTTGTGGGCGGAGACGGCCGCCTTTTCGCTGGTCACGCTGACGGCGTGGCGCATGCTGGTCACGCGCGCCGCGCTGCAGCCCGGCGAGACCGTTCTCATCTGGGGGATCGGTGGCGGCGTCTCGCTCGCGGCGCTCGCGATCGCGAAGCTCCGGGGGGCCCGTGCGATCGTCACCTCATCGAACGAGGCCAAACTCGCCGCCGCCCGGCGGCTCGGCGCCGACGTGGCGCTCAATCACGGCACTCAGCGGATCGCGCAGGAGGTGCGCGGACTCACCGGCAAGCGCGGCGCGGACGTCGTGGTGGACACCATCGGCGAAGCGACCTGGGAGGAATCGCTGCGCGCGCTGTCCAAGCAGGGCCGCCTCGTCACGTGCGGCGCGACCTCAGGCCCGCACGTGGTCACCGACGTGCGGCGGCTATTCTGGAATCAGTACACGATCATGGGCTCGACGATGGGGAATGCGCGCGAGTACCGCGAAGTGACGCGCCAGCTCGCGCTCGGCGGGCTGCGTCCCACTATTGACCGGGTCTATCCCCTGGCGGAAGCACGCGCCGCGTTCGGGCGCCTCGAGCTCGGCGAGCAGCTGGGGAAAATTGCGCTCGAGATCAATTCGACCGGCCCGTAACCCTCCGCCGGACAGCGACTTCGCCGCTTCGGCGGGGTTGAATTTGACGCGCTAAGTGATTATTTTGTTTCGACTTACCATGTTTTCGCGCGGCTTTCCTGACACCCCGTACCCGACACCCGATTCCTACGTGTAAATGACCGCACCCAACGTCCGCGAACGGATTCTCCCCCGGCTCATCGAAGAGGAAATGAAGGAGTCGTTCCTCGACTACTCGATGAGCGTGATCGTGCAGCG
>JBGPIJ010000063.1:0-12172 GCA_041484865.1 Gemmatimonadota bacterium | reverse complement strand
GCCGCCGTTCCGCCTGCCCTCAAGGCCGCCATCTTGCTCGCGCACCGACACGTCGCCCACCTCGCCCGCACCGTCAATCACGGCCGGAACGAGGCGCGCGTCGGCCAGCTGGTGCGCGCGCTCGCGACCGATCCCGATCTCATCCTGTTCGTGGACGAGCTCCACAACCTCATCGGACAGGGGACGGCGCTGGGCGCGGCGATGGATGCCGCCAACATGCTGAAACCGGCGCTGGTGCGGGGTGACGTCCGGGTGATCGGCGCCACGACGAACGACGAGTACGACCGCTGGATCCGCGGCGATGCCGCGCTCGAGCGCCGGTTCCAGCCGGTCACCATCGAGGAGCTCGACGCCGTCCAGACGTGGGAGGTGCTCGTGGCCCGCCGCGGCCGGCTCGAGCGGCATCACGCGGTCGCGATCACCGACGATGCCCTCAAGGCCGCCATCGTGCTGACGGACCGATTCGTCACCGACCGGGCGCGGCCCGACAAGGCGATCGACGTGCTGGACGAGGCGTGCGCCCATGCACAGGCCACCGCCACCGTGTCCCCCGAGCTCGACCGCCTGATCCGCGAGCGACGCCAGGTGGACGCCATGATCCGCCGGGAGATGGGCGGCGGCGCCACGGCACCGGGAGTGCCACCGGAAGATTTCCTCGCCGACATTCTGCCGGCGATCGAACGGATTGGAGCAGAGATCGAGAAAATCTTCGGCGGACAGGGACGGACGGAGACGGACCGAGACGGACAGGGGCGGACAGAGACGGACAGAGACGGACCGCTGCACTTGTCCGACCCTGTCCGTCCCGGTCGGACTCTCTCCGACCGTCGCGCCGAGCTGGATCTTCTGCTCCGCCGCGAGCTCGAGCAGCAAGGCATCATCGTACGGGGACAAGACATCGCGCGGGTGGTGGGTGCGGCGATCGGGAAGGGGATCGAGTGGACCTCATGAGCCGTCGCTCGCGGCTCGGGGGCGCGCTCATCGCGGTAGCGGCACTGTCCTGCAATCAGCGGGCGCGCGAGGTGCAGGGCGGGGCCGAGCTGAAACAGGCGGTCGATCAGATGATCCCGCCCGTCGAGCGCGCCACCGGGCTCAAGTTCAAGCGTCACCCCGTGGTCTTGCGGCGCACTCGCACGCAGGTGCGACAATACGTCATCCATAAGTTCGATCAGGATGTGCCGCCCGACGAGCTCGTGGGCGTTCAGGCCGCCTACCGGCTGCTCGGGCTGTTGCCCGACTCGCTCGACCTGCGGCGCACGATGGTCGATCTCCTCACCGAGCAGGTCGCCGGCTACTACGATCCCGACTCGAACGCCCTCTACATTCCGGCGGACATCGACCCCGCTCAGGCGCGGCTCATCATTTCCCACGAGCTGGTTCACGCGCTCCAGGAGCAATACGTCGACCTGGACTCCCTGATCCAGCAGCGGAACCAGAACGACCGCCGCTCGGCGGCGCAGGCGGTGCTGGAAGGACAGGCGACGCTGGCGCAGATCCTCGTATTGATGCCGGAGCAGAAGGTGGAGAGCCTGCCCAACTTCTGGGAGCTGCGGAGCGCGCTGGATCAGCAGCAACAGCAGATGACGATCTTCGCGCACGCGCCGATGTGGCTGCGCGAGAGCCTGGTCTTCCCGTACCTCGCGGGCGCGGAATTCGTGCGCTGGTTCGGGCGCACGCACCCCGGGCAAGAGCCGTTCGGCGCGCTCATGCCGACCTCAACCGAGCAGATCCTCCACACCGACCACTATGCCGCGGGTGACCGCCCGATCACGCTGGCGTTCGTTGGCCCGGCGTCGGACACCGTGCGCTACGAGAACGATCTGGGGGAGTTCGAAACCCGCCTGCTGCTCCAGCAGCTTCTCGACAGCGAGCCGGAGAGCGCGGCGCTCGCGAGCGGCTGGGGCGGCGATCGCTACCAGGTACTCGGCGACCCTGCGGACGCCATCGTGTGGTATTCCGTGTGGGACAATGCCGCTGCGGCGGACCGGTTCGCTGGCGGGCTGAAGCGGGCCTGGAACAAGCGGCGGTCCGGGGGGCAGCCGGTCAGGCGGTCGGAAATCGTGCGGCTGACGGTGGGCGACCTGCCCGGGGTGCGCCTCGTGGACGCACCGCCCGACTGGCGGGCCTGGAAGCGGCTTCCCACGGTGAAAATCGTGCGATAGACGGTGCGTGGTGCGTGGGCGCCCTCGGGCTCTTTACGCACGACGTACCACGCACCACGCACCACGCACGCCGTAGCGCCACTTGGCTTCACTCCGCTCGCTAACTAGCTTGCAAGGCTTATGTTTGCTGGTCTTTCCGAGCAGCTCGGCGCCGTCCTCAGGAAGCTAAGCGGGCGTGGCGTGCTCTCGGCTGACAACGTCACCGAATCGCTGCGCGAGATTCGACGGTACCTGCTCGAAGCCGACGTGAGCTTCGAGGTTACGACCGGGTTCGTCGAGCGGGTGCGCGACCACGCTGTGGGCGCGCTCAAGGTCGGGTCAGTCAAGCCGGGTCACCAGGTCGCGAAGCTCGTGCGCGATGAAATCGCCCGCATGCTCGGGGCGACCGACGAGGATCTGGTGTCGGGCGTCGGGGCGCGGCGGGCGGTACCGCTGCAGTTCGCCTCGGTCGGGCCGACCGTGATCCTGCTCGTCGGCCTACAGGGCTCGGGCAAAACGACGACGGCGGCGAAGCTCGCGCGCCGGCTCAAGCTCGAGCAAAAGGCGCCCGGACTGGTCGCGGCCGATCCGTACCGGCCAGCGGCGGGGGAGCAGCTGGAACAGCTCGGGGCGCAGGTCGGGGTTCCGGTGTTCGGATGGGGGAACGGGGAAGTGGGGAGCGGCAAGGGTGTGCCCGAGCTCGTGACGGACGCGCTGCGCCAGGCGGAGAAGGCGCGCTGCCGCACCGTCATCGTCGATACGGCGGGGCGGCTGCAAATTGACGCCGCGATGATGGACGAGCTGCGAGCGCTGAAGACAGCGGTCAACCCCCGCGAAGTCTTGCTGGTCGCGGATGGGATGACCGGCCAGGATGCGGTGCGCCTCGCGCGTGGCTTTCACGACGGCGTGGGATTGACCGGCGTGATTCTCACGAAGCTCGATGGAGACGCGCGCGGCGGGGCGGCCCTCTCGATCCACGGCGTGACGGGGCTGCCGATCAAGTACGTCGGGACGGGCGAGAAGCCCGAGGCGCTCGAGCCGCTCGATCCCGTGCGGATGGCGGGCCGGATCCTCGGCCAGGGCGATGTCGTGTCGCTGGTGGAGAAAGCGACCGCGACGATCGACGCGGACGCGGCGAAACGGCTGGAGCAGAAGGCGCGCTCGAAGCGCGGGATGGACCTCGCCGACTTTCTGGTGGCGCTGAAGCAGATGCAGGCGATGGGCCCGCTCAAGCAGGTCGTACGGCTCTTGCCCGGAGTGAACGCGAAGGCGTTGAGCGGTGTCTCGCTCGATGACAAGCGCTTGAAGCACGCCGAAGCGATTGTGTTGTCGATGACGCCGGAAGAGCGGTCCGATCCCCGCATCCTGAACGGCTCGCGGCGGCTGCGGATCGCGAACGGCGCCGGGCGGCCGGTGCAGGAAGTCAATCGACTGCTGGAACAGTTCCAGCAAATGCGCAAGCTCATACAGAGGACGTAGGACTCATGGCAACTCGTATTCGGCTGCGGCGCATGGGACGGAAGGGCCAGGCCTATTTCCGTATCGTGGTGGCCGATCAGAAATCGCCCCGCGACGGCCGATTCGTCGCGACGCTCGGGCACTACAACCCGCGCGCGAATCCCGCAGTGATCCAGGTGAACGCCGAACAGGTGCAGGCGTGGCTCGCGAAGGGAGCGCTACCAAGCGACACCGTACGCTCGCTCCTGAAGAAGGCGGGGGTGTTGGGCAAACGACCCGCGTAGTCGGGCGGCTGCGGAAGCCGCACGGGGAGCAGGGAGAGGTGGCGGTGATCCCCCTCGTGCCGAATCCCGGCGCGGTGTTCGTGCCGCAGGCCCGGCTGCTCGTGGTGGACGCCGAGCGGCGGGTGATCGCGGGGCCGCTGGTCGTGACGCGGCGGCGGGCGTATCACCGGGAGTGGCTGCTCGGGTTCGTGGGGGTCACAAGCCGTGCCGTCGTGGAGCCGTGGCGGGACCAGTTCGTCGCCGTCTCCGAGGCGGATGCTGACGGTTAACGTGGTGACGCTATTCCCCGAGATGTTCGCCGCACCGTTCGCCGCGAGCATTCTGGGGCGCGCCGCGGGGCAGGGGCTGGTGCGGTACCGGGTGGCGCAGCTGCGCGACTACGCGCGCGACAAGCACCACACGGTGGACGACTATCCTTATGGCGGCGGGGCCGGGATGGTGCTCAAGCCCGAGCCGTTCTTCGATGCCGTCCACGACCTGCACGTGTCACCGCCGATCGTGCTGCTGTCAGCGCGGGGGCGGCACTTCACGCACCGGGACGCCGTGCGGTTCTCGGTCGGGAACGAGCTGACGCTGCTGTGCGGCCACTATAAGGACGTGGATCAGCGCGTGGCCGATGGGTTGGGAGCGGAGGAGCTATCGGTCGGGGATTTCGTGCTGTCGGGCGGCGAGCCGGCGGCGCTGTGCATCGTGGACGCGGTGGTGCGATTGCTTCCCGGGGCGCTCGGCGACCATGAGTCGGCCGCGAGCGACTCGCATTACGACGGTTTGCTCGCGCCGCCGAGCTACACGCGGCCGCCGAGCTATCGCGGGATGGACGTGCCCGCGGTATTGTTGAGTGGCGATCACGAGAAGATCGCGGCGTGGCGCGCGCACGAAGCGGAGCGCCTCACGCGCGAGCGGCGGCCCGATATCTGGGCGAAGCAGGACCTAGAGAAAGAGACCTGATATGCAGCGGCTGAGAGACATCGAGCGGGAAGGGTTGCGGACCAACATCCCCGACTTCAACCCCGGCGACACGGTGCGGGTGATGGTGCGGGTGCGCGAGGGCGAGAAGGAGCGGCTCCAGGCGTTCGAGGGCGTGTGCATCGCGCGCCGCGGCGGCGGGATCAGCGAGTCCTTCACGGTCCGGAAGATCTCGGCCGGCGTAGGCGTCGAGCGGATCTTCCCGTTGCACAGCCCCTCCATCTCGGAGATCGAGCTGCTCCGCAAGGGTCGCGTGCGGCGGGCCAAGCTCTACTTCCTGCGGCGGCTGGCCGGCAAAGCGGCGCGCATCCGCGAGAAGCGGGGCGCCGCGGAAACGGCGCAGCAACAGGCGTGAACGGCCCCCGTCCCACGCTCGAGCGCGAACGCGCGCTCTGGGCGCGGGGCGGAGGTGTCGTCGCGGGTGTCGACGAAGCAGGCCGCGGTCCCCTCGCTGGTCCGGTGGTGGCCGCGGCCGTCGTGTTTCCGGCGTTCTGCAAACCCATCCGGGGCCTGCGCGATTCCAAGCTGCTCACGCCCGCGGCGCGCACCCGGATCGCGCGGCGCGTACGCGAGCGCGCGCTGGCCGTGGCGGTGGGCGCGGCGAGCGTGCGAGAGATCGATCGCTACAACATCCGGCGCGCGAGCATCCTCGCGATGCGGCGCGCGCTCGCCCGACTGCCGCTCTGCCCTGAGCATGTCCTCGTGGACGGGCTCCCCTGTCCCGAGCTGGGCTGCCCGCACGTGGCGATCGTGGACGGAGACGCGCTGTGCCATTCGATCGCGGCGGCGTCGGTGATCGCGAAGACCGTGCGCGATCTCCTCATGGAGCGGCTCGCCGCCAAACATCCGGGCTACCGCTGGGACGAGAACCGCGGCTATGGGACGCCGGATCATCTCGCGGCGCTCGCTACGTTCGGGTTCACGGTCCATCACAGAAAGACCTTTGCGCCCGTGGCGCAGCTGGAATTGGTTCTCATCGGGCGGTAGTAAAGGGCGCTAACAGGCGGTAACAGGCGGTAGAGGGCGGTAGGTGCCATACCGCCTGTTACCGCCCTTTACCGCCCTTTACCGCCCTCTACCGCCCTTTTCAGTCCCGCTCTGAACTCCTTCAGGGAACGAGTGTTCAGGACGTCCTCCGCTTCCAGTCCCGCGCGCCGCGCCAGGTCCACCGCGTACTTCATGAACGACAGATTGTTAGGCGCGTGACTGTCGGTCGATAGGACGAATCGCACCCCGACTTGCTTCGCGGCGGCCGCGAGCGTGTCCGGGAGGTCCATGCGCTCGGGATGGCCGTTCAGCTCGAGCAGGCAGCCCGCGTCGGCGGCGGCGCGCGCCACGGCCTCGAAGTCGAGCGCGTACGGCTCGCGCTTCCCGAGCAGCCGGCCCGTGGGGTGCCCGATCGCGTCGACCCAGGGATGGCGAATCGCGCCCACGAGCCGTCGCGTCAACTGCTGCGACGATTGGGTCAACCCGTAGTGGATCGTGGCGACTACGTAATCCGCTTCGGCCAGCACGTCGTCGGGCAGGTCCAGCTTCCCGCTCTCGAGAATGTCCAGCTCGATCGACTTGAGGATGGTGAAGCCGTCCGTGCGTGCGTTCCATGCGTCGATCTCGGCCCATTGCTTGCGCAGGCGTTTGGCGTCGAAGCCGCGGGCCATGGTCACGCGTTTCGAGTGGTCCGTGATCGCGATGTAGCCGTAGCCGAGCGCCCGCGCCCCGGTCGCCATCTCCTCGAAGGTCGCCCGCCCGTCGGTGGCACTCGTGTGCATCTGGAGATCGCCGCGAATCTGGGACGGCTCGATGAGGGTCGGGAGCCGGTGCTCGCGGGCGAGCGCGATCTCGCCCCGCGCCTCGCGCAGCTCGGGAGGGATCCAATCGAGGCCGAGGTACTCGTAGATCTCCGCCTCCGTCTTCCCCGCGACACGCCGAGTACCCTTGAACAGCCCGTACTCGTTGAGCTTGAGGCTCCGGGCCTGGGCGATCTGCCGCAGCTCGATGTTGTGCGCCTTCGAGCCGGTGAAATAGAGCAGCGCGGCGCCGTAGGCATCGGGCTCGAGCGCGCGCAGGTCCACGCGCAGCCCGCTGTGCAGCTTGACGGCGGCGCCGATGGACCCCTGCGAGAGCACCTCTCCGGCGGCGGGATACTGCGTGAAGCGGGCGATCACCTTGACGCTGTCGGTACACGTGACGACGACGTCGAGGTCGCCAACCGTTTCGCGGCGGCGGCGGTAACTCCCCGCCACCGCGAGTTGATCGATGCCGCCGCCCGCCTCGAGGTAGGTGACGAGGGCATCGGCCTGCGCCTCGGCGTCGTGCAGCAGCATACGCTGCTCGCCCCCGCGCGCCTGCCCGAGCCCGGCGCGCATCTTCTCCTCCGTCTTGGCGCCGAACCCCTTGAGCTTCTTCACCCGGCCCGCATCGAGCGCCTTCTCCAGGTCGGCGGGCGATTTGATCTTGAGCTTCGTGTACAGGAGCTTCACGCGCTTGGGCCCGAGGCCCGGGATCCGCAGCAGATCGAGCAGGCTCGGCGGGACCTTGGCCGTGAGCTCCTTGTGCAACGGCAGCTCGCCGGTGCTCACGAGCACCGCGATCTTCTCCGCGATGTCGTCGCCGATGCCGGGCAGCTCCGTCAGATCGCGCTCCCCGCGCCGCACCACGTCGGCGATCCCCTCGGGGAAGTCCCGGATCGTCCGCGCGGCATTGCGATAGGCGCGGATGCGGAACGGGTTCTCGCTCTGGATCTCGAGCAGGTCGGCGACTTCTTCGAAGAGCCGGGCGATCTCGGAGTTTTGCATGACTTAAGAAAGGGCGGTCGATGAGACGGCGGTCGGTGAGGCGGCGGTCGGTGAAGCGGCGGTCGGTGAAGCGGCGGTCGGTAAGACGACGGTCGGTAAGACGGCGGTCGGAAGGACGGCGGCCGGGCGGTCGCAAGGAATTGGTACCAAAGGCGGCGTTCGCGTATGCAATCCCGGAGATGGGACGCCTATCGTTGCCGTGTGATGCCTTACGAGCGGTTCCATGCGTGGCAAGCGTGTGATGAGCTCGTCCTCGCCGTGTATCGCGTCACGCGTTCGTTCCCTGTGAACGAGCGCTACGGGCTGACGGCGCAGTCGCGTCGCGCCGCGTTCAGCACCGCCGCAAACATAGCGGAAGGATCGGCCAAGCGCGGAAAGCCGGAATTCTGCCGCTTTCTCAATATTTCGATCGGCTCCCTCGCGGAGGTGGCCTACGCAATCAGACTGGCTCGGAAGCTCGAATACATCACGGACGATCAGTGGCGGGAGCTAGACGCGTTGCGGAATCGCGCCAGCCGTCTTACATGGAAGCTCTACGACTCAATGCGGGGAGAGAGATAGCTCGCGACCGCCCGACCGCCGTCTCACCGACCGCCGTCTCACCGACCGCCGCTTCACCGACCGCCGCTTCACCGACCGCCGCTTCACCGACCGCCGTCTTTCAGACCGCTATCGGCTGGTGATACGGTACTCGAGGGGTACGTGAACCAATACGCGGACCGCCCGACCGCTCACCCGCGCGGGGCGGAAGAGTGCGTGCAGCATCCAGGTTCGCGAGCCCGGGTCGAAGCCCGGGTTCGGGCTCCCGAGAATCTTTATAGATGCCCGCTCTGCACGTCCCGACGTGTCGATCACTGCCTCAATCAGCACCTCCCCCTGGATGCCCGTTTGCTTCAGGATATCCGGGTAGGGCGGGACCGGCGCTGAGAGGAGCGAAGGTGGTTCATCGACTCGCATGTCCGAAAAGACTTCGTCTCCTACCGGGTCGACGCTGCTCACGGCTTGGCTATCGACGCTCGCACCCTGGCTGCCTCCAGCCTTCAACTTTAGGTCAAGGTCGATCAAAGGCACCGTTATCGGTACGCGCGTGGGTGCGACGATCGTAGGAAGCGAGGGGATTACGGTCTCGGTCTGCGGTGAGCGGCGCGGCTCACGCGGCGATGCGAAAATGATTGATACTTGCCGGGGAACCAGGGTCTCGTTCTGGCTGGCGTGAAGCGTCGCGATTATTCCCGCGGCAATCAGGGCGGTGTGGGCGACGAGGGCGACGAAGCCCACGCCCAGATACCTCGTGCGCTCCAACGTTCGGTGTGATGCGACGAGCTTGTCGAACAAGCGCCCTGGCCTCGACTCTTGTTGGGTTCAATACTGCTCACGAAACCCTCCGGGCCAAGTCTGCGGGCGTTACAATTCGATGACAAACCGATGACACTTTGATGTGAGTTCCGAAGCCCGACCGCCGCTTTACCGACCGCCGCTTTACCGACCGCCGCTTCACCGACCGCCGTCTCACCGACCGCCGGTTTTGCGACCGCCTATCTCGCCATCACCACCAGACACAGCACCCCCGCAGCGAGGCAGTAGATTGCGAACGGGATGAGCGTCCTGGTCTTGAAGTAGCGGGCGAGGAACCGCGCCGAGGCGTAGGCGGCGACCGCCGCAGCGAGCGCTCCAACGAGCGTAACGGCGAGCAACCCATGATCCCCTGAGACCAGGAGCCGGGGGAGCTTGAGCAGCGCCGCGGCGCCGATGATCGGCGTGGCGAGGAGGAAGGCGTAGCGCAGCGCGTCCTCGTGCGACAGGCCCACCAGCAGGCCGCCGGCGATCGTCGAGCCGGTGCGCGAGAATCCCGGAATCAGCGCGAGGATCTGCATCAGGCCGACCTTGATCGCCTGTCCCCACGACAGCTCGGCCGCGATGCGCTGGTCGGGGTCGTGCTGCGCCGCGGGCTTGGCCCTGCGCCTGAGCCATTCGGCGCCCAAGAGCAGGAATCCGTTCGCCGCGAGAAAGGCGGCGGCCGAGCGCGGCGACACGAACAGGGCGCGCACCCATTTCTCGAGGACGAGCCCCAGCAGGCCCGCCGGCACGGTGCTCACCACGAGCAGCCACCCAAGCTTCGCGTCCAGGTCCGATGGCGAGATCCGGCGAGCCCGGAGCGAGCGCCACAACCCGGCGATGATGCGCACCCAGTCCCGACGATAGATCCAGAAGAGCACGAGCGCGGTGGCAAAATGGGTGGCGACGAGAAACGACAGGAATGCGTTCGCGTCCCGATCCATGTGCCAGCCGAGGATCCCTGGGAGCAGCACGCTGTGGCCGAGGCTCGAGATGGGGAAGAGCTCGGTGACTCCCTGGAGGAGGCCCAGCAGAATGGCTTGCGCGAAGGAGATCACAGCGTCCGGGCGCGGAATCTACGGCCGCAACGCCCTTTACGCTTCCCTGATGCGGTGCGATCAGGCTTTGAGCCCACCTTGACCGAGCGCCCGCTACAGTTCGCCTCAGTCTCATGTTTCGAAGAGGCGCCATGTCGTCGCTCGAGATGCCTGCGTGGGTGCTGGGAATGTGGCTCGTCGTTCGGCCGCTCGGGAATTATCTCGCCCGGCGCGCGGATGCGCGGTCTGGCCTCACGACCATGGAAGAGGATCAGTTGACGGCTGCGTTCGAGACGTTGGGTGCCGCGCGCGTACAGGAGGGTCTGAGCGCTCACGGGCATGGATGGAACGACTGCTTTCTCGCATTCGCTACCGGGGGACGGCCCTTTGGGCTCAGGCCCGCGCTCAGGAAGGGATGGCGGTCGCACCCGGTCGCGAGTCTGAGCGTCGACGCGACCAAGACCGTCGTCCGCACATGGGACCGGAAAGAAGCGGCGTTCCGGCGCCTTGCGAGCGAGTGGCTCGAGGAGCAGGAGAGCATCACGGCTGCTTCAGAGGCGCTTCATGCAGCCGGTCAGAAGGTTGCGGAAGTGGGCGATCATCAGTCGGAACTCTGCACGAGGTGAACGATGCTCGACATCGCGTACGTGGTCCTGACGCTGGTCTTCTTCGCGTTGACGCTCGCCTACGTGCGAGGCTGTGACTCGCTCGGCAAGCGGCAGAACGCTAGAGAGCGCACGTAATGACACTCGAGACCGTGATCGGCGGCCTCACCGCCGTAGCCATCCTGTTCTATCTGCTGTACACCCTGCTCCGTCCGGAGAAATTCTGATATGACTCTGGACGGTTGGCTCCAGATCGCGTTCTACTCGCTCGCGCTCCTGCTCGTCACGAGGCCGCTGGGTGTGTACATGCTGAAGGTGTACGAGGGCTCGCTCACCTGGCTCGGCCCGGTGGAGCGGGGGCTGTATCGGCTCGCGGGCGTCAACCCTGATGAGGACCAGCACTGGACGGCGTACACGGCGTCGATGCTGATCTTCAGCGCTGTCTCCATGCTCCTGACCTACGCGGTGCTGCGGCTGCAGCAACTGCTGCCCCTCAATCCCCAGCACATGGCGGCTGTTCCAGATCGGCAGGCGTTCGAAACCGCCGCGTCATTCACGACGAACACGAACTGGCAGTCGTACTCCGGCGAGACGACGATGTCGTACTTCTCGCAGATGACTCAGCTCGCCTTCCACAACTTCATGTCGGCCGCGGTGGGCGTCGCGGTCGCGATCGCCTTCGCGCGCGGCATCGTGCGGCGCTCGGCGGAAGGACGGATTGGGAACTTCTGGGCCGACCTCGTGCGGGGGACGCTCTATCTCTTCCTGCCGCTCAGTGCCGTGCTCGCGCTGCTCTTCGTGCAGCAGGGGGCGATTCAGAACTTCGCGCACTACCTCACCGTCACGACACTCGAGGGGGCGAAGCAGGTATTGGCGATGGGCCCGGTGGCGAGCCAGGAGGCGATCAAACAACTCGGGACGAATGGCGGGGGCTTCTTCAACGCCAATTCGGCGCACCCATTCGAGAACCCAACGCCGTGGTCCAACTTCTTGCAGATGCTCGCAATTTTCGCCGTCTCGGCGGGGCTGACCTACACGTTCGGCCGTATGGCCAAGAACCAGAAACACGGCTGGGCGCTGTGGGCGGCGATGTATGTGCTCTTCATCGGCGGCGTCGCGGCGTCGTACTGGGCCGAAGCCCGCGGTAATCCGATCCACGCGGCCCGCGGGGTGGATGTAGTTGCTTCCGCGACCAATCCCGGCGGCAACATGGAGGGAAAGGAAGTCCGCTTCGGCGTCGCCAACTCGGCGCTCTATGCGACGATGACGACCGACGCATCGTGCGGGTGCGTGAACTCGATGCACGACTCCTTCACGCCGATCGGCGGTCTGGTCCCGATGGTCAACATGCAGCTCGGCGAGGTGGTGTACGGCGGCGTTGGAGCCGGGCTGTACGGCATGCTGGTCATGGTGATCCTCACGGTGTTCATCGCGGGACTCATGGTCGGTCGAACGCCCGAGTACCTGGGGAAGAAGATCCAGTCGCGCGAGGTGCAGATGGCGATGCTATACGTGCTCGTCTTATCGGGGGCGATCCTGACGCTCACGGCG
>JBGPIJ010000062.1:0-12241 GCA_041484865.1 Gemmatimonadota bacterium | reverse complement strand
GTAACCGCCGTGGCGCACCTCGATCTCACGGGGGGCAACGGCGTGGCGGAGCGGGAAATCGAGGGCGCGGTCGAAGTGTGCGTGTTCTCCCTCCCGGCGGTGCTCACGGTAGACAAGGGACTGAACGAGCCGCGTTACCCCGCGTTGAAGGGCATCATGGCCGCGAAGAAAAAGCCGTTGGACATAAAGCCCACCGCGTTAGCGGTGGGTGCCATCGAGGTGCTCGCGCTCACCCTGCCCTCCGAACGCAAGGAAGGCAGGATCGTGGGAGAAGGAGCGGCCGCGGTGACGGAGCTGGTGCGGCTGCTCCGTGAGGAAGCGAAGGTTCTATTAGCGCGATTCTCGCTGTGCTCGAGCAGCGCGATGGGACGCTGCGCAAAGTGTCGCACGAGGTCGTCACCGCCGCGCGCCGGCTGGCGGACGCCGACGGCGGCACAGTCGACGCGCTGGTGCTCGCGGCGGGTGCCGTCACGGGGGTGGATCAGCTTGGCCGCTTTGGTGCCGATCGGGTGGTTACTGCCACGCACGCCGATTTGGGGCGCTACGCCCCGGAAGCGGCGGCCCGTATTGTGGCGGAGCGCGTGAAGACGGAGCGGCACGCGATCGCTCTCTTCCCCGCGAGTGCGACGGGGAAGGACCTCGCGCCGCGGGTCGCCGCCATGCTCGCCGTCCCTCTCGTCGCCGACGTGACCGATGTCGCGATCGAAGCCGGCGCCCTCGTGGCCGTCCGCCCTACGTACGCGGGCAAGGCGCTGCTCAAGGTGAAAGTCGTCGCCCGGCCCGCGTTGCTTTCGCTCCGTCCCAACGTTTTCACTCCCGTCGAGCGACCGCGCGCGGCGGTGGCGGAGCTCGTGAGGGTGGAGTTGCCGGATGGTCCGGGCCGAGTGGTGGTGCGCGAGGTCAAGGCGGCGGCCGGGGGTGCGCTCGACGTCGCCGAGGCCGTCGTCGTGATTTCCGGGGGCAGGGGACTCAAGGACCCCGCGAACTTCACGCTGCTGGAAGAGCTGGCGCGCGCGTTCGGCGGCGGCGCCGCCGTCGGAGCGTCGCGGGCGGTCGTCGATGCGGGTTGGCGCCCGCACGCCGATCAGGTGGGGCAAACGGGAAAGACCGTGAGTCCTCCCCTCTACATCGCGGTCGGGATCTCCGGGGCGATTCAACACCTCGCCGGCATGCGCACCTCCACCGTGATCGTCGCGATCAACAAGGACAAGGACGCGCCGATCTTCAAGGTGGCCGACTACGGGATCGTGGGAGATCTCTTCGAAATCGTTCCTAAGCTGACTGATGAGATAAAGAAACTGCGTTCGCCATGATCGTCCCGGCCCGCCATCAGCCTCCCCTTCCGCTCGATAAGCTCCTTGTGCCCGACGGCGCTCCCGGTGCCGGCGATCGCATCGAGCTCGACGTGCTGATCGTGGGCGCGGGGCCCGCCGGACTCGCGGCCGCGATCGAGCTAGGGCGGCTGTCCCGTACCGCCGGCACCGCGCTCGAGATCGGGGTGCTCGAAAAGGCCCAATCCCTGGGCGAGCACTGTCTCTCGGGCGCGGTGGTGAATCCGCGGGCGTTACGGGAACTGTTCCCCGACCTTCCCGACACCGAGCTTCCGTTTCGTGCACCGACCACCAACGAAGCGGTGTATCTACTGACGGCCGGCGGCCGATTGCGCCTACCCACTCCGCCCTCGATGCGGAATCACGGCAATTACGTCGCCTCGCTGTGTGAGCTGGTGCGTTGGCTCGGCGGTCAGGCCGAGGCGATGGGCGTGAACATCTTCACGGGATTCCCCGCCGCGAGCCTGCTCGTCGAAGGACGCAAGATCAGGGGTGTGCGTACCGCGCCAACGGGACTTGATCGCGACGGCCGGCCGTCGTCGAACTATGCCGCACCCACGGACCTGGTCGCGAAAGTGACCGCGCTCGCCGAGGGCACGCGCGGGATGCTGTCCCAGGCGTACCTCGAGTGGGAGCGCGTCCCTTCGGAGAATCCCCAGATCTTCGCCCTCGGCGTGAAGGAGATCTGGGAGACGAAGCGGCCGCTCGACAAGATCGTACACACCCTCGGGTGGCCGCTGCCCACCGATGCGTTCGGCGGAAGCTTCATGTATCCCCTGGCCCCGAACCTCGTGGCCCTGGGCCTCGTCGTCGGCCTCGATTGCCCCGACAGCACACTCGACGTACAGGTCCTGTTCCAGCGGATGAAGCTGCACCCTCTATTCCGACAATACCTCGAGGGCGGGGAGATGGTCGAATGGGGCGCGAAGACGATCCCCGAGGGCGGCTACTACTCGGTGCCGGCGCGCCGCTCGGGGGACGGCGTCGTGATCCTCGGCGATGCCGCCGGGTTCGTGGACGTGCCGTCGCTCAAGGGTATCCACTACGCGATCCAATCAGGCATCTTCGCCGCGCGCGCGATCTTCCAGGCGCTGACCCCCGCGGGCGTCGTGTCGGAGCTGCTCGCCGAGTACGATCGCCTCGTGAACAACTCCTACATCATGCACGACCTCCACCGCACCCGGAACATGCGGCTCGCGTTCAAAGACGGCTTCTATCTGGGGGGACTGAAGGCGGCGCTGATGACGCTCACCGGGGGTCGGTTTCCGGGGGGCAAGATCACGGTCGAGCCGGATGCGCACATAGCTCGGCGCGTGAGCGCCGGGCGCGCCGCCCCGGGCTCACGCCCGGGGTCATTCGTCCCCGACGGCCGTCTCACGTTTTCGAAGGTCGACGGCGTGTTCAAATCCGGGAACGCCACCCGTGATTCGATTCCGCAGCATCTCATCGTCGGCACAGATGTGTCGGCCGAGGCCGCGGAGTTCTACGCGCGCATGTGTCCCGCGGGCGTGTACGAGGTCGCGGACGGCAGGCTCCGGGTCAACGCTCCGAATTGTATTGACTGCAAAGCGACGGATGTCTTAGGACCGAGGTGGATGCCAAGAGAAGGGGGGAGCGGGCCGAAGTACAAGCGGATGTGAGGCGCGTGCCCTAACCGGTTGCCTCTCGGTCCTTTGGTTGCGCCATGGTTTCGAGCCAGCGCGCCAAGACGTCGAAGGGAAACGGCTTCCTGATGACGGTACAGGGATTCAGCTCCAACCACCGCCGCAGATGCTGGGCCTCCGCATCATCCGTCGTGACGGCGATGCGGCCCTGGAGCTTTGGCCAACGATGGATCATGGCGAGGTAGAGTGCCGGGCCCGACATCGTAGGCAGGTCGACATCCAAGAGTACCGCGTCAACCGTCTCCGACGAGAGCACATCGTAGGCTACGTCCGGGTCTCCTGTCACAACGATCCGGTACCTGCCCGAAAAGGCCAGCACGCTTTCTATCGCGCGCCGGAGGGTGTAGTCGCTCTGGACGACGAGCACTGTAAGTACTTTGGCGTTCACAGGGTTACGAGAATGACGCCGGGAGATCGTGAACGCAAGTACAGCGCGGCTTCAGCGTCCATCCTGCTGTTGCATGCTTGCTTACGGCGTCGACCCGGCGAGGCCGGTCATCCCGATCCCATCGACGATGAACTGCACGGCGATCGCGCACAGCACGAGACCCATCAAGCGGGTGAGGATTCGCATGCCCGTCAGGCCGAGGCGTCGCTCCACGAGCGTGGCCGCGGCCAGTACGTGATACGATGCGTACGCGGTGAGGGCGATCGATCCGTACAGGGCGACGTAGCTGATCGGGTTCTTCGAGCCCAAGGCGAGCACCATCACCGTCGAAATCGCGCCTGGGCCGGCGAGCATGGGGACGCCGAGCGGAATGATCCCCACGTCCTCCTTGGCCGTGCCTTCGGCCTTCTCGATCGGAGACTCGCGCTGCAGGCTGCGGCGCGCCTGCACCATCTCGAGCGCGTTGAGCCCGATCAGAATGCCCCCCGCGATCTTGAACGCGCCGAGGGTGATCCCGAAAAGCTTGAAGATGAGGCTCCCTCCCAACGCGAAGGCCGTGAGGGTGACGGCGCAAGTCCAGGCCCCGCGCCGCGCCATCGCGCGCCGCGCCTTGGGCGTGTCACGCGCCGTCATGGCGAGGAAGCTCGGTACCGCGGCGAGGGGATCGACGATGAACAGGACGGACGTGAAGATGAGCAGCAGTTCCTTCAACAGCTCGAGCGCGTGCGCGGCCGTGGGTCCCGTCAAATCGTGACCTGAACGACGCGGTCCTTGCCGGCGCGCTTCGCTTCGTACATCGCCTGGTCGGCGCGACGCAGCAGGTCGTCCGCACTGGTCGCGACCCCGAGGGCCGACACGACGCCGATGCTCGCCGTCACGGAGGGCGTGCCCCGGAACACGGTGCGCACACTTGCGACGAGGCGCGTCGCCGCGGCATGGGCGACGGGGCCCTCCGTCTCGGGCATCAGCACCGCGAACTCGTCGCCGCCCAGGCGGCCGACGACGTCCGACTGGCGCACGGCGGTGCGCGTGGCGTCGGCGACGAGCCGCAGCACCGCGTCGCCCGTGGGATGGCCGTGATGGTCGTTCACGGCTTTGAAATCGTCGAGATCGACGTAGAGGAGCGCAATCGGGCGATTGTAGCGGCGATTGCGATCGAGCTCCTGCCCCAGTCGTTCGGTGAATGTGCGCGCGTTCAGCGCCCCGGTGAGCGGATCGTGGGTCGCGAGTAGCTCGAGGGCGGCCTGCGTGCGCCGCAGCTGGATCAACCCCGCCATCGCGACTCCCAGCACGACGAGGTAGGCCGTCTCGTTGACGATCCGCGCCAGCGTCGCCGTTTCGGGCGGCATCTGCTCAAGGCCGGTCATGTAGCGGAGCAGGGTCGTGCCCGCGGCGAATGTGATGCCCCACGCGAGTCCGTCGGTCCATGTCACGACGAGCACAGGGACGATGTACAGGATCCCGAGTCGCACCTCCGGTGGCGTGTGATTGTTCAGCCAGTAGACGAGGCCGATCAGGACCAATCCGGTCAGGAGGCGGAGCGGCCGGGACAGCTCGGGCACAGGGCGCATCAGAACGGGGGCTGGGCGACGTGGTGCGGGTCGTCCAGAACCAGGGCCTGGAGCGTCGCCCCGGCGGCGACGGTACGGCAGTCCTCGGGGATGATGAGGAGGGCGTTAGCGCGAGCCATCGAGGTGAGGATGCCCGAGCCCTGGGGTCCCGTCAAGCGCGCCACGAGACCGCCGTCCGGCTCCTCCGGACTCACGATCGCCCGCAGGAAGTGCCGCAGCGGCGGGCCCAGTTGGATCGATTCCCCGACCCGCACCGGCACCGTCCGTCGGAACGGGAGCTCGGCGCCCAGGAGCCGCCGGATCGCGGCCCGCGCGAACAGCTCGAACGTCACCATCGTGCTCACGGGATTCCCCGGCAGGCCGATCCACGGCATGCGCCCGAGCAGGCCGAAGCCCATCGGCGCGCCGGGACGCATGCGTACGCGCCATAGCGTCATCTCGCAGCCCAGCTCGGACAGCACCTCCCGCACCAGGTCGTGCTCGCCCACGCTCACGCCCCCGGTCGTCACGAGCAGGTCGGCACCGGTCGCGGCGGCGATGCGCTCCCGCAGGCTCGCC
This sequence comes from Gemmatimonadota bacterium, assembly GCA_041484865.1. GTDB lineage: Bacteria > Gemmatimonadota > Gemmatimonadetes > Gemmatimonadales > GWC2-71-9 > AG25. The sequence goes on along the minus strand of JBGPIJ010000062.1, from coordinate 6,729 downwards.
TTGGTGTCCCGCGCGAGCCCGAGATCCTGGGGAATGCCGCCGGCGCGGCGAATCATGCCGTACAACGTATACGAGTTCGCGGTCGCGATCTTCCGTCCGGCGAGGATGGCGTCCGTGTCGTCGAGATCCGCGATCTCGTCGCCCGATCCGAAATACGCCACCCGCGGCGGCCGGTAGACGAGCGGCGTGCCGCGCGCGATCGAAGCCAATACGCCGAGCTGGGCGGGGCCGAGCACGCTACCGCTGGTGCACACGACGTCGTTCCGGCGAATGTCCCCGCCCTTGTGGCGCACGTTCTCGCCGGCGTCGCGATCGTCGCGGATGGCGACCCGGCCGTCGGACAGCGCCTCGGTGTCCTCCTGGCGGATGACGCCGTCGGCGCCGGCGGGGACCGGCGCGCCGGTGGCGATCCGGGTCGCCTGACCCTTGCCCACCTGCCGCTGCGGGAAGCGGCCCGCGGGCACCGTCTCGACGACGGTGAGCATCGCGGGCCGGTTGACCGTGGCGCCGGCGACGTCGGCCGCGCGCACCGCGTAGCCATCCATGGCGGAGTTGTCCCAGGGCGGGAGATCGATCTGGCTCGTCACGTCTTCTGCGAGCACGAGATCGAGCGCCTCCTTGAGCGGCCGGCGCTCCGGCGCGAGCGGGGCGCACTGCGCGACGATGAGTCGCGCCGCCTCCGCGGGCGTCAGTACCGCCGTCCCCGCCGCTTTTCGAACACGACGTCGAGCGCCACGGTAAAGGCGAAGTTGTGGTAGAAATGCCCCCCATGAGGGGGGCTCAACGAGCTCGTGGTCGGATCGTGCGGATTCGCGAGGCCCGTCACGCCGTCGATCTCGGCGATCACATCGCGCCCCTCGAGCCGCAGCTGATATCCGGGTCCCAGCGAGAACGCCACGCCTGCGCCGAGGGTCACGTGCATGCCGGTGTTGGAAGGGATCGTGTCGAGCACCACGGTTTCCACAATGGGCGTCCCGTCCGCTCCGCGGTAGTAGCCCAGCATTTCGACGGTGCTGCGCGTGCGCTCAATGAATCCGACGGCCGCCAGCAGGTAGGGATCCGTGCGCCGGCTTGGTGCGAGGCGTCCCACGACGCCGGCCGAGAACGATACCGCGCTCGTGGCGACGGACTGGCCCTGCAGGCTGGTGCACAGCTCGGGATCGATGTCGCCCGTGGCGGGAGGCTGGGATTGGCGAATCGTGCACTGGCTCTCGGTGCTCATCCCGAGAAACGCGATTTCTCCCAGGAAGCCGATGTTGGGTTTTGGGAAGTAGGTTCCCGAGGCGCCGATCGCAAGACCGGGCGCGATCCGGCGGTGCAGGTCGAGGGTGTCGTACTGGCCGGGGGTGGGGACGAGCGTGTCGCCGTTCGCGATGAAAACGACCAGCGGCTGGCCGTTCAAGGTCCACAGGGCCCGGCCCGTGCGATAGCCGGCGAACATGGAGAGCAGCAGACGCGGCTCGGTGGGCGTTTGCGCGGCGAGCGCGGGGCCGCCGGCGAGGGCGGCGGCGAAGGCGAGCGCGGACGCGCGACCCATCACTGTACCAGCTGCCGGTGGTCGACCATGAGACAGCGGTCCATCACGCACGGGATGGCCGCTGCCTGAGCGCGCGCGCACGCCGCCGCATCGACGACGCCGACCTGGAGCCAGATGAGGCGCACCTTCAGCGCGATCGCCTCGTCGACGATGGGCCCGACCCGGTCGCTGCGCCGAAATACGTCCACGATGTCGATGTGGTGTCCCCCGTCCCGCGCGGCAGCGCTGAGCGTTGCATAGCAGCGTTCGCCGAGGATTGTGTCGTGACCCGGGTTGACCGGCACGATCCGGAATCCCGCGTCCTGCAAGTAGCTCGCCACCTCGTGGCTCGGCCGCGACGGATTGGGGGACAGCCCCACGACGGCGATGGTCCGCGCGTTCTCGAGCAGTGCCCGGAGCGCTGCATCACTACGGTTCGCCGAAATATTCGGAATAGATATGGGGCCCCTCCTGCACGCGCACCACGTGCAGCGCCAGGCCCGCCGGCAGCCGTGGGGCGAGACGCTCCCAAACGTACACCGCTAGCGCTTCTCCGGTGGCGAGCCGCCCGCCCTGGGCGAACTCGGGGAGCGCCTCCTCGATCCGCTTGCCGTCGAGCCGTGTCACGATCTCTTCCGCGAGGAGCGCGTCGAGCGTCACGAGACTCATCACCCCGCCCGCCTCGGGCCGCAGCGGACCCTTCACCGTCACCCGGGCCTGGTAGCGATGACTGTGCTCGTGCGCCGCCTTGCCGAACTCTAGCGCGTTGCGCTCGGGCGACCAGTCCGGGCGGTGCAGGCGGTGGCTGGCCGTGAACTCGACGATACGTGTCAGGTAGCTCCTCGGCACAGTCAATCCGCTCTGAGCAGGACGATGCCGTATACCTCGGCATCGCCCGAGAGGAGGAGGGTAAACGCGCGCCGAAGTCCGTCCCCTAGAAAGTCCATCCCACGCCGAGGCTGAGCCAGGGATGCTTGGTCCACTCCGTCGTGGTGGCGTCGAGCGGCAACACCCGGCTGCCGTCCGGTCCCGGCTGCTTGTACTGGAGCGGGTAGGTCAGCTTCCAGAAGACGAGCCGCGCGTCGGCCCGCACTGACAGGTGCCGCGCGGGATACCAGCGGATTCCGGCTTCCGGCGCGAACTCGAATCGTGTTCCGAAGATGTACGTGCTCGTATCGCCCGGCGGGCGCGAGGCCAGAGCCGCTCCCGCCGCGACCCCGATAAACGGTGCGAAGCCCCGCCAGGTCTTCCCGCCCGTGAGCATCAGGTAAAACCCGACGTCGATCAACGCCACGCTATTGTTGACGGGCCCGGTGGTTCGGGAGGTCGAGTCCTTGGTGGGATCGATGACGAACCGGGACGTGAGCGCGTCGGCGGCGCTGACCATCACGCCGATCGTGGGGCCGAGCGGCCTCTCGAAGCGGAAGCTGTAGACATTGCCCTGCGATGGGCTCACGCCCACCCGCCCTCTCGTGCCGCTCAGATACCCGCCGCTCAGCACGACGGTGCTCCCGACCAGGATATCCCGGTACGGAGAGCGATCGGCGGGGTAGCCGACCTGGGCGGCGCAGACGTTCCACGACGCCACGACGCCAAGCCAAACGAGGCCGGCCGGCGGAAACGCGGAGCGCATCAGGCGTGCAACGTGGCGTCGTAGCGTCATGTCACCTTTCTCAGGTCCCGTCCAGTCATCTCTGCGGGAGGCTCGACGCCCAGCATGCCGAGCACAGTGGGTCCAACGTCGCGCAGCGCGCCGCCCTGCCGCAACGGCCCCGGGGCGTCATCACCGGCGATGACGAGCGGCACGGGATTAGTCGTGTGCGCGGTGTGCGGCCCGCCGGTTGCCGGGTCGATCATCATCTCGCAGTTCCCGTGATCCGCTGTGACGACGAGCCGTGTCTCATGCGCCTCCGCGCTCTGCACCACGCGGTCGAGGCACTGATCGACGATCTCGACCGCCTTGACCGCCGCGGCTAGTACCCCGGTGTGGCCCACCATGTCCCCGTTGGCGTAGTTGCACAGAATGAAATCGTGCTCCCGGTCCGCGATTGCCGTGCAGAGCACGTCCGTGACCCCCGCAGCGCTCATCTCGGGCGCTAGATCGTAGGTGGCCACCCTCGGGGACGGCACCAGCAGCCGCTCCTCTCCCGGGTACGGCGGCTCGATCCCGCCGTTGAAGAAGTACGTCACGTGCGCGTACTTCTCCGTTTCCGCGGTCCGGAACATAGTCATGCCGCGGTTGGACAGCACCTCAGCCACGATCCGCGACAGCACCATGGGGCCGAACGCGACGGGAAACGGGAAGGTCTGGTCGTACTGCGTCATCGTGACGAGGCGGACACTGGGCCGCTCCCCGACCGCGAAGCCGTCGAATCCGTCCACGGCCAGCGCGCGCACGATCTGGCGCACGCGGTCGGACCGGAAATTCACGCACCAGACGCCGTCACCGCTCCGGATGCGCGGCGTGCCCGCAATGACGCGCGGGGTGATGAATTCATCGGTCTCCCCGGCCGCGTACGCCTGCCGCACCGCCGTCACGGGGTCCGGTGCGACCGCGCCTACGCCGTGGACCATCGCGTCGTACGCCAGCTTGGTGCGCTCCCACCGCTTGTCCCGGTCCATCGCGTAGTAGCGCCCTACGACGGTGGAAATGACGACTGGGTCAGCCGACCCGAGACTGTTCACGAGCGCTTGAACGAACCCGAGCCCCGACTGCGGCGGCGTATCCCGACCGTCGAGCCACGCGTGGATCGCGACCGGGAGCCCGTGGTCGCGGCCCAGTCGTACGGCGGCGAGAAGGTGCTTGTCCAGGGCATGCACCCCGCCGGTGCCGATCAGGCCGAGCAGGTGCAACGTCCCCCCCGATTGCTTCACGGCGCGACACAGGTCCAAGAGGGGCGGGAACCGAAAGAACTCGCCCGTGTCGATTGCGCCCGAGATGCGCACGATATCCTGTGGGACCACGCGACCGGCGCCGAGATTCAGGTGCCCCACCTCGCTGTTGCCCATGAGCCCTTCTGGCAGGCCGACGGCTAGTCCCGACGCCTCGAGCAGCGTCCGCGGAGCCGTCTGCCACAGACGGTGCCATGTCGGTGTATTGCCCAACTCGATCGCATTGCCTTCCCGGCCAGGGCGAAAGCCCCAGCCGTCGAGGACGATGAGTACGACCGGGGTGCGCTGCCCGCGTTGCTTCGCCATATTGAGGGGGATGCAATCTAGCCAAGTGCTTCGTGCTCTTCCAGTTGTCCTTTGCCTCTTGTGCCTCCTTGCCCCCCTCGATGGTCTCGTCGCGCAGGCACGCTATCGGGTAACGGGGCCAGCAACCTGGCTGTATCTGCAGCCGGGCGGCAAGCGAGTGGCTCGGGTGTTGGGCGGTGCGGAGGTGGCGGTCACCGATAGTCAGCAGGATTGGCGCGCGGTAACGCTCGACGGGTGGATATTCGCGTCCTCCGTGGGCGCAAGCGGACAGACGGGCCTCGACCTGGCCGTCACGCGCACGCCCGAGGAGAACCTGCGGGCCACTCCCGCCGGCACGCTCGTCGCGCGGCTCCCGCGTGGGTTCCAGCTTTCGAAGGTTGGGGAAGAGCGCCGCTGGGTGCACGTGCAGCGCACCGGCTGGATCCAGAGTAAGGCGCTCGTGGCGGTGGCGTCGGATACGAACTCGGGTGGGTTAGCCCCGGGGCCACGCCCTGGGGCCCCCGAGGTTATCCGAACCGATTCGGCACCCGAGCCCGTCGACACCGCCGCCGTTCAGTCTTCCCGGCGCACGGCGCTGTACCGCGCGCCCGAGGGTCCGCCTGCCGGCGTGCTCGTGCCGACAACGCCACTCCGCGTGCTGTCGCGTTCCGGGGAGTGGAGCCGGGTCCAGCTCGAGGGCTGGGTGAAGACGGCGGACCTGGAGACGGTGGCGCCCGGCGTGCTCCTCGGTGTCACGTCCGCGGAGCTGCGCGCCGATCCCGAGCGCTACGTCGGTCAGACGTTGCGGTGGAAGCTGCAGTTCATCGCGATCGAGAAGTCCGACGAGTTGCGGCCCGATGTGCCCGCGGGCGCCACCTATCTCTTGGCACGGGGACCGCTGCCCGAGCGGGGGTTCGTGTACGTCGTACTCCCCGGGGGGCGGCGCGTGTCTCTGGAATCCCTCGTCCCGCTCAGCGTCATCGAAATCACCGCGCGTGTGCGGTCCGGCCACAGCCGCTATCTCGGGATTCCCGTCGTCGAATTGCTCACGCTGGAAGGAGGAGCCCGGCCATGAATGAGATCCTGCTCGAACGGCTCCGGCGCAAGATCGAGGCGCTCCCGGACGAGAAGGCGTACCAGGTGCTCGACTATATCGAGTTTCTCGAGTCGCGCTACGCGGAACGCGCGGCCGGTGCGCCCGCCTTCCAGCGGGTGGCCGAGACGCTCGAGGACACGATGCGGGCGGGCCGCGTACCGTTCACGATGATCCGTGGCACGATGGACGCGGTCGCGAAGGCGGGGAAGTTCCTCGAGCGAGTGGCGGCGGCCGGCAAAGCCGCGGCGGACGAGGTCGTGCACAAGCCCGCGGCCCACGCCGCGCCGGTTGAGGAACGGGACCCCAAAGCATAGGTTTCGCCATGGGAACCTTCCGTCCCGCAGTCGCCCTCACCTTTGACGACGTGTTGCTCGTCCCGCGGCGCTCCAGCGTGCACCCGCGGGACGTGGACGTGCGCAGCCGCTTCACCCGCCGGATCCCCCTCAATATTCCGCTCGTGTCGGCGGCCATGGACACGGTCACCGAGGCCGACATGGCGATCGCCATGGCGCGCGAAGGCGGGATTGGGGTGATCCACAAGAACATGCCCATCGACCGCCAGAGCGGCGAAGTGGACAAGGTCAAGCGCAGCGAGTCGGGGATGATCCTCCATCCCATCACCCTTGGGCCCGACCGGCCGCTGCGCGAAGCGCAGCAGCTCATGAGCCGGTTCCGGATCTCGGGCGTGCCGATCGTGGATAGCGCGGGGAAGCTCGTCGGCATCATCACCAATCGTGACCTCCAATTCGAGCGCCAGCTCGATCGCCCGATTCGCGACGCGATGACGACGGACAACCTGGTCACGGCGCCTGTCGGGACCACGCTCGAGGAGGCCGAGCGCATCCTCGGCCGGCACCGCATCGAGAAGCTCCCCGTCGTGGACGAACGGGGCGTGCTGAAGGGGCTGATCACGGTCAAGGACATCTTCAAACGGCGGGAG
>JBGPIJ010000061.1:0-12281 GCA_041484865.1 Gemmatimonadota bacterium | reverse complement strand
GGTCGTGGCGGCGGCGCGGGAGTCGCACGTGGCGGAGCGCGTGCAGCAGACTTTCGCCACGAGCTACCTGCGGGTGTATTCGCATTCTGACGTGCTGGGCGTCGAGTTGGCCGGGGCGCTCAAGAACGTGATCGCGATCGCGGCCGGCATTCTCGAGGGGTTGGGGTTGGGGCACAATACGCGCGCCGCGCTGATCACCCGCGGGCTCGCCGAGATCACGCGGCTGGGCGTGGCGCTCGGCGCCGATCCGGCGACGTTCGCGGGGCTCGCCGGCATGGGGGACCTGATTCTCACGGCGACGGGCTCCTTGTCGCGCAATCGCACGCTGGGGGTGGAGCTGGGGCAGGGGAAGCGGCTGGCGGACGCCCTGGCCGAACGTGCGACCGTGGCGGAGGGGATGAACACGGCGCGCGCGGCGGTAGCGCTCGGAGAGCGCTGCGGCGTCGAGCTGCCGATCGCGGCGCAGGTGGCCGCCGTCCTGTTCCACGGCAAGCCGCCGCGTGAAGCGATCACCGAGCTAATGGAGCGGGAGCTCAAAGCGGAGCAGTGGCGATGAGCGCGCCGCACCCGATTCAAGAGTTCTTCTCGATCGGCGAGGTCTGCCAGCTCACCGATCTCAAGCCGCACGTGCTGCGATACTGGGAGAGCCAGTTCCGTTTCTTGAACCCGGCGAAGAACCGCTCCGGCAACCGCGTCTATCAACGGCGCGAGATCGAACTGATCATGCTGGTGAAGCACCTCCTGTACACGGAGAAGTACACGATCGAAGGCGCGCGCCAGAAGATTGAGCAGTACCGCCGCTCGGGTGAATTGAAGCCCGAGGCGCGGCGCGCCATCGCGAGCGAGACCGTGCGAGACCTGCGCGCCGAGCTCAAGTCGGTCCTGGCGATCTTGGAAGGTACGGCGCCCCCGCATGCCGCCGGCGGCCGCTGACCGCACCGCGACCAGGATCCTCGTCTCGAACGACGACGGGATCCTGGCGCGGGGGCTCACCGTGCTGGCCGAGGTGTGCGCGGCCGCGGGCCAGGTGACCGTCGTCGCTCCCGATCGCGAGCAAAGCGGCACGTCGCATTCGCTCACGCTGCATCGCCCGCTCCGCGCCACACGCCGCGCCGATGGTGCTTTCCAGGTCGACGGCACGCCGACCGACTGCGTGCTCCTCGCGCTCAGCAAGCTGATGCCCGACGAGCCGCATTTCGTCATCTCCGGGATCAACCACGGCCCCAACATGGGGGAGGACGTGCTGTACTCTGGCACCGTGGCGGCCGCGTTCGAGGGCCTCGTGGCCGGGATCCCGAGTATCGCCATCTCGTTCGCGGGGAGTGACCTCGATCTGCTCGATAGCCATCGGCCGAGGCTCGAGCGTCTCTTGCGCCACCTCGTGGAGGTGCCAGACTTCCCCGAACAGACGCTCCTCAACATCAACCTGCCCGGGGTTCCGGGCGACGAGGTCAAGGGCATCAAGGTCACGCGTCTCGGCAGTCGAGTGTTCCACGAGGAGATCGCGCAGATGAAGGACCCGTGGGGCAAAGACATTCACTGGATCGGCGGTGGACACGTCACCTGGTCGGGCGGCGCGGACTCCGACTTCCGGGCCACGGGCGACGGCTACATCTCGGTGACGCCGCTCCATATGGACATGACGAACTACCGGCTCATCGAGACGGTCCAATCGTGGCTCCCGGTCGACTGAGGGGGTCCGGCACGAGGCACGACAGCTTCGCGGGGTATCGCGCCCGACTGGCGGACGGTCTGCGCGCTCAGGGGATCCGCGACCTGGCGGTGCTCAAGGCGTTCACGGACGTGCCACGCCACCTGTTCGTCCCCGACGCCTTGCGCGGGCGCGCCTACGACGACGTGGCGCTGCCGATTGGCGACGGGCAGACGATCTCGCAGCCGTCGACCCAGGCGCGGCATCTCGAAGCCTTGCGGCTCCGGACGTCGGAGCGGGTGCTCGAAGTCGGCACCGGCTCGGGATACCAGACGGCGCTGCTTTCCGCCTTGGTGGCCCAGGTATTCACGGTCGAGCGGGTCCGCGCGCTCGCCGCGCGCGCGCAACAGGCGCTGCGCGAGGCAGGGGCCACCAACGTCTCGTTCCTCGTCGGCGACGGCACGCTGGGCTGGAGCGCGTACGCGCCCTACGACGCAATTCTCGTCGCCGCGGGCGGCCCGCAGATCCCGCAGCCGCTGCTCGAGCAGCTCGCCCCCGGAGGACGGCTGATCATCCCGCTCGGTGACCGTGGAGCGCAGATCGTGACGCTCGTCGAACGGGCCGGGACAACGCTGCGACGTACGCCCCTGGGCGCGGCCAGATTCGTACCTTTGCTCGGTGAGCATGGCTTCGATGCTTGACGGATTCATCCACTGGCTGTTGAACGGTCTGCTCACGCTGGGTTATCCCGGCATCATCGCGCTCATGGCGGTCGAATCGTCGGTGCTGCCGGTCCCGGCTGAGCTCGTCATGCCGCCGACCGGGTACTGGGCAGCGAAGGGCGAGATGAATGTCGTGGCCGCGGTCGCGAGCGGCGTGCTGGGGAGCCTCCTGGGCTCGCTCGCGAGCTACGCGCTCGCGCAGTGGCTGGGGCGAGGGTTCGTGCGCCGCTTCGGGAAGTACGTCCTCGTGTCCGAGCATTCGCTCGAGCGCACGGAGCGCTATTTCGCGGCGCATGGGGAGATCAGCGTGCTCATTGGACGCATGCTGCCCGTCGTCCGGCACCTCATCTCGATTCCCGCCGGGATCGCTCGGATGCCGCTGCCGCGGTTCGTCCTGTATACCGCCCTCGGAGCGACGGTCTGGTGTGCGATTCTGACCTGGATCGGATACGTCCTGGGGCAGCACGAGGGGACGGTTCAACAGGCGCTACAACAGGTGCCGCACCATGTGGACCGCGCGCTGCTGATCGTCCTACCCGTGCTCGCGGCCGGCGTAGCGATCTACGTGATGCGGTACCGGCGCCGGAACGCGCGGCGCTAGACCTCGGATGGCCGTTATGCGATTCCTGGTGCGTGGTGCGGTGCAGGGCGTGGGATTCCGCTGGTTCGCGGCCCTCGAGGCCCGCCGCCTAGCGCTCGTCGGATGGGCGATGAATTTGCCGGACAGCCGGGTAGAAGTTGTGGCGCGAGGATCGGAGACGGCGCTCGCTCAGCTGGAAGTTGCGTTGCGGCGCGGCCCGCCCGCTGCACGGGTTGAAGGTGTTGATAAGTCAGCGAGTCCACACGAGCTTGATCAAGTCAACTCTTTTGAAATACGATAGTTAACAGATGGCCCAACAAGAATCTGAGCTGCAGCAGATCCACGGCCGGATTCGAGAGATCCCGGACTTTCCGAGGTTGGGGATCGCCTTCAAGGACATCACGCCGTTGTTGCTCGAGCCCCGTCTGTTCCGCCGCGCCGTGGAGCTGATGGCGGCGCCGTTTCGCGATGCGGGTGTTTCCCGGGTGATTTCGATCGAGTCGCGCGGGTTCCTCCTCGGGGCACCGATCGCTTTGACGCTCGACGCGGGCCTCGTGCCGATTCGCAAGCCCGGCAAGCTGCCGGCGGCGCGCGGACGGGTCGAGTATCTGCTCGAGTACGGGAGCGACGCCCTCGAGATGCACCGCGATGCTGTGGGGTCCGGGGATCGGGTGCTTGTGGTGGATGACGTGTTGGCAACAGGCGGGACCGCGGAGGCTGCGGGGAAGCTCGTGCGGGCGCAGGCCGCCCAGGTCGTGGGGTTCGCGTTTCTTCTCGAGCTCGATTTCCTGAAGGGCCGGGAGCGACTCCGCGGGGAGCGCGTGGAGGCCTTGCTTCACTACACGTAAGCCCGCTAGTTTCGATGGCTTAGCCGCTTGGAGCGACGCCCCTGTAGCTCAGGTGGATAGAGCAGCGGTTTCCTAAACCGTTGGCCGGGTGTTCGAGTCACCCCAGGGGCACTGGGGTGCAGCGAGCCAGGGAGACGAATGGCGACAACATCGGTTGAAGCAGCGCGCCGCGCGGCCGTTCCCGCGCCGTCGGACGATTTCCGGGCGCTCCACCGGCTGGTCGAGTGGATCAAGAGCCACCGGCAGCTCGCCGCGACGATCGCCGCGGTGGTTGTGATCGGCGGGGCATTGGGGTGGTGGAGCGCCCTGTCCAGGAATCGCGTCGAAGCCGCAGCCGACCAGCGGCTCGGACAGGCTCGGCTCGGCTTCGAATCGCGCAATTATCCCCTGGCCGCGAGCGAGCTCTCCCAGATCGTGGAGAACTACTCCGGGACGCGGGCTGCGGCGCAAGCCAACCTGTTGCTCGCGCAGGTGCGGCTATATCAGGGCCAGAATCAGCAGGCGATCGACCTGCTGAAGCGCGTGGCCACGTCGCTGGGACGTGACTACCAGGCCCAGGCGTACGGCCTCCTCGGCGCTGCTTACGAGAACGGCCGGCAATGGAAGGACGCTGCCGCGGCGTACGAGGAAGCGGCGCGCGTGGCACGCTATCCCTTCCTGAAGGCGCAGGCCCTGTCGGACGCAGGTCGGGTCTGGGTGGCTGCGGGCGACACCTCACGGGCTCTGGCGGCCTATCGGACCATCGCATCCGGGATGGACTCCACGGGGACGGTGGCGGAGGCTAGGGTGCGGATCGGAGAACTGACGAAAGGGTCGGCGGCGCCCTAGGCGGGGCCTTTCCCTTTATGCCCTGTAGGTTCGTATAATAGTTATTATGTTAAGTTACGATGGCGGTAAATGTGGACAAAATGGCTAGATAATCACACCCCTAAACACGATCCGCGCCTCGCCCACCAGCCAGATGTCCTCATACAGGCCCGAGGGGGTCTTCTGGGCCCGTACATCCAGTCCCCGCCCGCTCTCAGTCCAGATTGTCAGAGGCAGCACTCCGATTTCCCACTCCGCCAGGGCGCACCCGGCCCCCACGGCTCCCGTACCGCATGCCAGCGTCTCTCCTTCAACGCCACGCTCGTAGGTCCGCATCCGCCATTCTGAAGGCGACGCGCCCGGCGCGACGAAGTTGACGTTGGCGCCCTCCGGTCCCGTACGCCGGTCGTTTCGCAGCGACCTGCCGCGGCCGTCGACGTCGACCTGCGCAACGTCGTCCACCAGGACGACGAGATGCGGGACGCCGACGAGCACCAGAGCAGCGCGCGCTTCGCCCGGGCCGAGCGGTATGTCCACGGGCACGGGCGCGGCCACTGCGCTGAGGTGCAGCTCGGCTTGGCCGTCCTCGCGTGCCGCGCGGCTGTCGTACGTACCCGCGTCGGTCTCGAGCTTCATACCCAGAGAATTGGCGAAGCCGAGGTGCGAGGCCAGGCGCGTGCTGCAGAGCGCTGCGTTCCCGCACAGCGCCGCGCGAGAGCCATCGCTGTTGAAGTAGATCATGCGGACGGCACCGGAGGTGGAGCCCGGCATGATGAAGACCAACCCATCCGCCCCGACGCCGGTGCGGCGCGCGCACACCGCCTGAACGTCGCTCGCAGCCCAATCGTCGGGCGAGGACACACGACCGTCGAGCATCACGAAGTCGTTTCCCGAGGCCGTCATCTTGTAGATCGGGGTTCCGGTCAGATCCGGCCCAACCACGCCATCAGCCGCAGCCGCGGCACCATCCAGATCGCTTCCCGGATGATGGCCCCGTTCATCTTGCTGTCCCCCTCGGTCCGATCGACGAAGACGATCGGCGTCTCTTTTAGCCGGAAGCCTTTTCGCCACGCCCGCACGCTCATTTCTATTTGAAACGCATATCCGTTCGAGCGGACCCGGGATAGATCGATCGACTCGAGGACGCGTCTGCGGTAACACTTGAACCCACCCGTCAGGTCCCAGATACGCAGACCCGTCACCCACCGAGCATAGATATTCGCTGTGTAGGATAACAGGAGCCGGGCAATAGGCCAGTTCACCACGGTCACCCGGCCCCCGAGGTACCGGGAGCCGACGACTAAGTCGGCTTCCTCTATAGCTTTGAGAAAGTCCTTGAGGTGCGCTGGATCGTGCGAAAAGTCCGCATCCATCTCGAATATGTAGTCGTACCCGTGCTGCAGGGCCCAACGGAATCCCGTTACGTAGGCGGTGCCGAGGCCCCGCTTCCCCTTACCGTGGAGTACGTGGACGCGCGGATCGTTCCGCGCCAGCGCCTCGGCAAGTTGACCGGTGCCGTCGGGCGAATTGTCGTCCACCACGAGGACTTCGAGCCGTGCATCCTGAGCGAGGACGACCGGCACGAGCGCGCCGAGATTCGGCGCCTCGTTGTAGGTGGGAATGATGACGAGAGCCCGCTCAGGCACTCCGCGACCGCCTGCGGATGCGGTCGTCCAGCGCCAGCGCGAGCGTGATCAGTAACATCGCGAGCGTCAGCGCCTTGCCTCGGCCGTACCCCGTCGAGACAAACGTCAGATCGACGGAGCGAGCGCCGGCGGGGACCGGGACGGCCATGAGCGCGTACTGCGCGCGGACGACCGGCACCGGCTTCCCGTCCACCCGGGCTCGCCAGGCGGGATCGTAGTTCTCCGAGAAGAAGAGGTACGCCTGCTGGGTGAGCGGGCCGTCGAAATCGGCGCGATACATTCCCGGTCGTGTTTGGTGGATCGCGACGTGCGTCGTGATCGCGGCGGGCATCGCCGACAAGGCCCGCACGCCCGCGTGCGCCTCAGGAGGAACGACGAGCAGCCGGCGCGGGTCGAACTGCGGGTTCAGCAGCACGGGAATCGCCTGGGAATCGGGCACCTGCAGCGCCTCGGCCACGAGGAACGCATAATCCCCCGGGTCGCGCAGCCGATACACGTAGACCGGCTGGTTGTCGAGGGTCGTAAGCGGGCCCGTCCCCACGGCCGAGAGGAACGGCGTCTCGACCGATCTCCCGAGCAGGATGTACTTGACCGCGAGCAGTTTGAGGATGTTCGGGCTGCCCAGGTTACGCCATTCGTTCTTGCCGCCGAGCAGCTCGTCGTAGAGGTGCGGCTCGTTCGCGTGGTAACCCAGCACCGACCGCAGGTGGTGTACGGTAAAGTAGTTCTCGAGGCCCTGGTAGGTGTTGGCCGGCAGGATGCGATAGAGGCTCGAATCCTGCTGCAGGGTGCGAACGACCTGGTCCGCGGCGAAGCCCTCACGGGCGGGCGGGCTGAACTGAATGTAGCGCCGCTCCACGCTCCACAGGTCGAGCAGCACGACGGCGCCCAAGAGCAGGCTGAGGCGCTCGCCGCTCAATCGTCCCGCGAGGCGCTGGACCGTTAAGCCGACGGCGAGCAGTGTGAAAACGAGCACCCGCACCATATCGGTGGTGAACGCCGAATAATTCGCCGCAACGGCCGCGACGCGCTGCGGGTCGGCGATCGCCCGCATGATGTTCTCGAACACGCCCGCGTAAGCGAGCAGCGTCGCCGCGAGCATCCCTCCCGCCCACCACCAGAGGGTGCGCTTTGTGAGCCCCGACTCGACTGAGAGCAACGCCTGCGTGCCGAACGCCGCCAGCGCCGCGATGCTGAACGAAGTCAGAAAGAAGATCGTGGAGGGCGCGCGCGTGAGCTTGATGCCGGGCAGCAGGACGTAGGGGATGCGGTAGAACGGCGTGTAGCCGCCCAGCGCGAACAGGATGCCGTAGACCGCGAGGAACGCAAAGAACCAGCTCCAGCGGCGCTTGTCCCGTAGCGCGGGGGCGCAGCTCGCGAGGATCAGCGCCACAACACCGATGTACTCGCTGTGGAGCTTGAAGGCGTTCCGGCCCCAGTAGCTCTCGAGCATACCGGAGAATGCGGGCCAGAGGGTGTTGAGGATCTCCTCGGGGGGCGTCGACCAGCCGGTATGGTAGGTCCACGGGTCCACGTTCCCGGGAGTCGCCCCGCCCCCTCGGGCTGAGAGGGCGAGGTACTCGCGGAACGGCAGCAGCTGAACTGCGGCGATCGCGAACGCCACGCCGAGCGAGAGGCCGAACAGCAGGGCCGACCGCCACCATGTCCCGGCGGGCCGTTCGTCGCTCGCGAACCAGAGGAACGCCCAGAGGAACCCCGCGGCCATGAGCACGTAGTAGGTCGCCTGAAAATGCGGCGACAGCAGGCACAACCCCACGACGCCGCCCAGGTACACATACCAGCGCCAGTCCCCCCGACGCAGGGCCTGATGGACCAGGAGCAAGACGAGGGGCAGCAGGGCACTGACAAAGAGCTTCCCGTCGTGTCCGGGACTGACGAGTGACACGACCTGCCCCGTGAACATGTAGGCCGCCCCGCCGACGAAGGCGGATCCCCACTCGAGTCCCAGGGCGCGGAGAAAGAGGAACGTGAACACGCCGGCGAGCACGACGTGCAGCATGAAGCCGAGCGTGATCCCCACGTCCACCGGCAGAATGAGGCGCAGGAGAAACGTCGGGTAGAATACGTCTCCCCCGATCGCCCCGAGGAACGGCATGCCGCCGAAGATGTACGGATTCCACTGCGGGAATCCGGCGGCTTGGTGCCAGTACTCCGCGGCGAACAGTCGGAACGCGTATCCGTTCCGCATGTCGCTCCAGGGATTGATCAGGAAATGGCCGGTCCAGAAGGGCCAGAACGCCGCTGCCACGACCGCGACGTAGAGCGCGGCGGCCCTGAGGGTCGGGAAGCGCCGTTGCGGCGTCATACGTCGGCAATCACGCTGCGTTCCCCCTCGAGTGGTGGTCGCTCGGCGGGCCAAAAGCTATCCGCGCCGCCGGACCATCGGCAAGCGGCAGCATGGACGGCGCGACCTGTTTCGCGCGCCCCGCGGGCGATAGGTTTCCGCGACACATGCCCGCCCCGCGCCCCCAGGAGTTCTACGAAGCGGAGTATCACTTCGTCGAGGATGCCGAGTCTCCCAACCTGCCCCGCCTGTGGCGCGCGTTGCGCCACCTGGAGCCGCTCGCGGGCGCGACGTTTCTCGACCTGGGCGCGGGAGTCGGGTGGGCGACGAATCTCGCGCTGCGGCGCGGCAAGGCCCGCCTCGGAATCGCGCTCGACTTCGCGCACCGCCCCCTCGAGCTGGGGAAGCGGCTGACGCCAGGAGCCCGCTGGGTGCGAGGTGACGGCACCGCGCTCCCCTTCCCCGATGCCGCGTTCGATCGCGTGCTCTCCTTCGGCTCGATGGAGCACTTCCCGGACGTTGGGCGAGGCTTCGCCGAGCTGTACCGCATCCTCCGTCCGGGAGGACGTGCCGTCGTCGTCGTCCCCAATTTCTACGTTCGGACCGATCAGCCGCTCGAGTTCCGGGCAACCCGGCGAGCCTGGTAGCGGCTCATCGGTGAATCAGGCCTGCAGGTCGTCGCCGTGGGAAGCGACCGCGGCCCCGCCATCTTCAAGAATTGGCGTCCGGTCCGGCTGCTGTTGCGGATCGTGGTCCGGCTCGCGTCGCTCGTCCCCCCGCTGCGATATCAGTTCGTGTTCGTGCTGCGCAAGCCCTGAGGGCGGGCTGCCCCGCCGCGCCGGGTGCCGAGCGCGAGGACTCCCAGGGCCCCGAGGATTTCCAGGGCGGTGATCCAGAGCCGGCTGCCGATCGCGAGCAGGAGCGCCGACGAGCTGCCGAGCCGCGGTCCCAGCGCGGCGACGATCGCGGCTTCGCGCACGACGAGTCCGCCAGGGGCGAACACGGCGATGAGCCCGGCGACGTAGCTTGCCACGAAGGCAGAGCTTGCGGTGACGAAGCCGGGAGCCGCGGCGCCGAGCAGCGCTCGCGCGAAGAGCCAGAAGGCGGTGCCATACCCGACCCAGCCGAGGGCGGAGGCGACGACATACGCGCCGAAGCTCGCGAGCGAAGCGCGCGGCAGCGGCAGCGGCCGCTTCGCGACTCGCTCGAGGTACCGCTGGAGCCGAGGGACCGCGACCGGGAAGCCCACCACGAGCGCGCCGAGCCCCGCGACGCAGGCGACGGCGGTGACAAGGGGCGATAGTGCGATCGCGTACGAGCCCAGGAAGGCGGGCGCGAATACCAGGGCGAGAATCAGGCCGGTCGCGAGCAACACCATCTGCTGCACCAGCACCGCTCCGATCATGGCTGCGGGTGAGACTCCCTGTTCGACCGCGAGGGCGGCGAGGCCCGCGAACTGCCACACCGCGCCTGGGACGTACCGCGCGAGATTACCCAGGAAAAAGATGCGCAACGCCGCGCGGGGCCGCAGCTCGGCGCCCCACCACCGGAGGCTGCGCGCCCACAGCACGATCAGGCCGACGTAGGACGCCAGCCAAACGGCCGAGGCGCCGAGCAGTGTGACCCACTCGGGCGATTGCGGGAGGGTGGTGAGCGTCCGCCAGTGTGGCTGGGCCGTGCGCACGAGATACCACACGGCGGCCGAGAGGACGACGACCTGGGCCGCCGCTTTGATGACACGCTTCGTGAGCGTCGTCACGCGGTTGGTAACATAACCGGGGGCCTCCTCTACCGCACCATTTGCCGGATCACGTGATGGGGCTATAGTAGCCCCATGCGGATCCTCCACGTCGTCACCGCGTTCCCGCGTTCGCCCGACGACGTGATCGTGCCCTGGCTCGTCGAGCTGCTCAAGCACCTGCGCGCTGCGGGGCACGAGGTCGAGGTGCTCACGTCGGCGTACCGCGGCGACGGCAACCGCGAGTTCGCCGGCATTCCGGTACACCGGTTCCGCTACTTTCCGGCGCGCTGGGAGGACCTGACGCACGACGAGGCGGCCCCCGACCGGATGCGGCGTTCGTGGCGCTACCGGATCATGCCGCTGTTCTACGTGCTGGGCGGTGTCCTCGGAGCTTGGCGGGTATGCCGCGCGGCGCGTCCGCGCTACGACATCGTGCACGTGCACTGGCCCGTGCCGAACGCGCTGTTCGGGTGGATGGCGCGGCGGGCGTGTGGGGCACGGATCGTCACGTTGTGGTATGGTGCCGAGCTCCGCCTGGCGAAGGGGTCGATGGCCTTCCTGGGCCGCTTCGTGAGGTGGGCCCTCTCAATTTCCGATCAGGTCGTCGCCATCTCCTCGTACACAGCCCGGGAGATCGCGGAGCTGTCACCGGTCCCCGTGCGCGTGATTCCCTACACGATCGGCTTCGAGGGCGACGGCGCTCGGGAAGGGGTGGCCGTGGCGGGGCTGCGGGGCGACTTCGCGATCCTGTTCGTGGGCCGCCTGGTCGAACGGAAGGGCGTGCGCCACCTGATCGAAGCCATGCGGCTCCTGCCCCCCGGCCGGCGCGCGAGGCTCGTGATCGTCGGCGACGGCCCGGAGCGCTCGGCGCTCGAAGCGCAGGCGCGGCGCGACGGCTTGGTAGAGCGCGTCGAGTTTCGCGGCCGCGTGTCGGAGTCCGATCTCAAGCGCGCCTATCGTGAGGCGAGTGTGCTGGTGCTGCCGGCGATCGTGGACGCGCGCGGGGATACCGAGGGGCTGGGGGTCGTACTGCTCGAGGCGATGAGCTGTGGAGTTCCGGTGATCGGGAGCGACCTGGGGGGCATTCTCGATATCGTCGCCAACGGCGAGACCGGCCTCCTCGTGCCACCCGCCCACCCCGCCGCGCTGGCCGCCGCGCTCGAGCGGCTGGCGGCCGACCCCGCCCTGGCGGCCCGTCTCGGGGAGAGCGGCCGCCGCCACGTGCGCGAACGGTTCAGCTGGCCGGCGATCGTCGCGCAGTGGGAGGCGTGCTATGCGGCGGCGCGCGACCGTCGCGGGCCGGCTTAGTGCAGGAAGTCCACCCAGCCGCCCTCGTTCGCGACGACCGCGATCGTCCCGCTGGGATTGAATGCGATGCGCCGCACCGTCCCTCCGACAAAGAACGAATCGACCTTGGCGTGCGTGACGGGATCGAACACCTGAACGCGGCCCGCCCCGAGTGTCGTGACATACAAGCGGCCGCTGACCGGATTCTGGGCAAGTCCGAATCCACCACCGGCCAGGGGCACGCTTGCCTCAGACTGGTTGTTCGCCACGTCCCAGAACTGGAGCGATCCGCTCTGATTCGCGATATACAGCTCGGCGCCGGTGGCGGAGAGCACAATGCCCTGCGGTAGTCCGCCGACGGCGAACATCCGGAGCACCGTGTTCACCTTCGTATTGACCTCGGTGACGGTCCCGGCGTCCCGCGTGCTGACGTAGAGCAGCGAGTCCCGCATGGCCATGCCGTTCGAGATGGAGGCCATGCCGAGCCGCCGGGTGATGGTGGCCGTCGCCGTCTGTATTCCAAACAGGCTGTCGGCCGTCGTCGTGACGTACACGATGCTGTCGCCCGGCGCGACGAGAACGGCGAACGGGTTGCCCGACACCGGAATCGTCGTGGTCTGGTGACGTGAGGCGACGTCGATGACTCCAACCGACTGCGAGAACTGGTTCGTGACGTACGCTCGCGTGCCGGTTG
>JBGPIJ010000060.1:0-12313 GCA_041484865.1 Gemmatimonadota bacterium | reverse complement strand
GGAGAGGCGGCGGGCCAGCTCTGGTTCACCATGCCGTACGTCGAGGGCGAGTCGCTGCGGGACCGGCTGAACCGGGAGAAGCAGCTCCCTCTCGAAGACGCGCTCCGCATCGCCACCGAGGCGGCCCGCGCGCTGGACTACGCCCACCGCCATGGGGTGATCCATCGTGATGTGAAGCCTGAGAATATTCTGCTGAGCGAAGGCCACGCGTTAGTGGCCGACTTCGGCATCGCGCGTGCGCTCGGGAACGAGCAACGCCTCACAGACACGGGTGTGGCGATGGGCACGCCCGCCTACATGAGCCCCGAGCAGGCGAGCGCGGATCGCCAGCTCGACGCGCGCACCGACGTCTACGCGCTCGGCTGCGTGCTGTACGAGATGCTGGCGGGCGAGCCGCCGTTCACGGGGCACAGCGCGCAGGTGATTCTGGCGCGGGCACGAACCGAGCAGCCGCGGCCGATTCACCCGCTGCGCGCCGCCGTGCCCGAAGCGCTCGACCGGGTGATCGCCCGGGCGATGGCCGCCACGCCGGCCGATCGCTTCGCCAGTGCGGCCGAGTTCGCGCGGGCGCTCGGCCCGGGTGCGAGCGGGGACGCGCGGCCGGCTTCCCCATTCCTGCGTCGCCGTTCCCTGATCGCGACACTGGCGTTCGGTTTCCTGCTTGGCCTTGGAGTGCTGTTCACATGGCGCCGAAGCCAGCTCCCGAGCGAGGGCACGGCGCCCAAGCTGCTCGCCGTGCTCCCGTTCGAGAACCTCGGGAGCCCCGAGGATGAGTACTTCGCGGACGGCGTCACCGATGAGGTACGCGGCAAGCTCACAGCGTTGACGGGCTTGCAGGTGATCGCCCGCGCCTCCTCGATGCCCTTCAAGAAGACCACGAAGCTCCCCCAGCAGATCGCTCACGAGCTGGGCGCGCAGTACCTCTTGATGGGCACGGTGCGCTGGGAAAAACATCCAGGCGGGTCGAGCTCGGTGCATGTGAGCCCCGAGCTGGTGCTGGTGCGGACGGGCGCGGCCCCGACGACCAGGTGGCAGCAGTCCTTCGATGCGCAGCTCACGAATGTCTTCCAGGTTCAGGCCGACATCGCGAGCCGCGTAGCCCGGGCGCTCGACGTGGCGCTCGACGCCGCTGCCCAGCACCTGCTGGCCGAGCCGCCGACCGCGAATCTCGCCGCCTATGACGCGTTCCTGCGCGGGGAAGCGATCACGCAAGGTTTCGCGGTGACCGATCCGGCATCCATGCGTCGCTCGCTGTCCTACTACGAGCAGGCTGTGGCGCTCGACTCGACGTTCGCGCAGGCCTGGGCCAAGCTCTCTCTCGTACACACCACGCTGTATTTCAATAGCGGGCCGACTCCGGCAGGTGCGGATGCGGCTCTTCGTTCAGCCCAGCGCGCCATAGCCCTCGCCCCGAACCGCCCTGAGGGACACGCCGCTTTGGGCAGCTATTACAGATTGGTTCTGGGCGACAACCTCCAAGCGCTGGCGGAGCACATGCAAGCCCACCGTCTCGCCCCCGGGAACGCCACCTTCTTGAGCGCCTTGGCGCCCGACGAGTGGGTGCTGGGGCAGTGGCGGGACGCGCTCGAGCACCTCGAACAGGCTGAGCGTCTCGATCCACGCTCGGTCCTCACGCTCCGGCGGCTCGCGGCCTACCTGCTCCAGCTGCGGCGCTATCCCGAGGCGCTCGAAGCTTGCGAGCGCGGGCTCGCCATCGCGCCGACCAATGGCGACTTGATCGAGCACAAGGCGATGCTCTTCCTCGCGCAGGGGGACTTGGGCGGAGCGCGAACCCTGTTCGAAACCGTCCCCAAGGAGATCGAGCCCACCCGCTTCGTGGCACTCGTGGCAACCTACTACGACCTCATGTGGGTGCTGGACGATGCGCAACAAGCTCTGCTGCTCCAGCTCACGCCGGGCGCGTTTGATGGGGACCGGGGCACGTGGGGAATCGTGCTCGCTCAGACATACGCGTTGCGAGGAGACAAGCCGCGGGCCCGGGCATACGCCGACTCGGCGCGGATCGCCTTCGCACAGCAGCTCCACGGAGCGCCGACAGATGGCCAGCGACACGTCCTGCTCGGCTTGGCGCTCGCCTACCTGGGCCGCAAAGCGGGCGCGATACGAGAAGGCGAGCGCGGCGTCGCCCTCATGCCGTTGAAGAATGCGACCACGGGCCCGTACCTCCAGCACCAGCTCGTCCGGATCTACACGCTCGTGAACGAGCCGGACAAAGCGCTCGATCGGCTCGAGCCGCTGCTCAAGGTCCCATACTATCTCTCGCCGGGGTGGCTTCGGATCGATCCCAACTTCGATTCGCTACGGAGCAATCCGCGGTTTCAGCGGCTCGCGCAGGTCTCGCATCGCTAGGACTTCGTCACCCTGGGTGGGCTCGGCGTCGCGAGCTGGCCCTAGCTGGCGTGAAAGCTGCACGTATAGTTCATGACGTCTTCACAATCTTGATCGTACCGTGCCGGCAGTACAGCGGGGGGTGCTCGGTCCAGAGTCTGGGGGAGGCCCACGATGAAATTTCCGATCACTACGGTCATGAGACCGGTGGTCATTGGTGGAATTTTGCTAATCGCTCTCGGCACCTTTGGGGTTGTCAAGGGGTTCCATTTTCACTCCCAGGGAAGCTACAAGGTTGGGCCCTTCCATGGCCCCGTCCAAGCGCAGAGCGAGCTTCCTTGGTGGGTCGCAGGAGTCGTGATTGTTGCCGGTGTGCTACTGATAGTCGCGGGTAGTCGCAAAAAGTCATGAGGTCTGCGGCTTGCTTGCTTCTCGTATGCTCTCTCGCGGGGTGCGCGTTGATCGCGCGACAGGCGACGATCGCATACGTAGCGGTCACGGCGGAATCGAGGGACATCGACATACAGCTCAACAGGTCGTTCGTCGAGAGATACAAGAATAAAGTCACAATCCATACGACATTCACCGTGGATAGGGCAATGGGATCCCCGGTTCCTATCTTTCTCGATGGGGACCTGCACTTTGCGGGACGCGCCCCTCAGATAACGCTCCCCACCGTTGCCGAGATCGCGAACGCCGCTTCCCAAAAGGAGGCGGTGGCCCTCGTGCATCAGGCTGAACGTACGCACAGACCCCTGAATGTCTCCGGCGTCTGGAGGCTTTGGGCGGAGCACTCAGGGATAACGACACAGGAGCAGGGGGAATCACTTCCTCCCTATGAGACGAGCAACCCCGAGCATGTCTTCGAGATGCACCCGGTCACTCGGATAAACGATCTTGGACTGCTCGAGTCCTTCCATCCCGTCGACGGATTCAAGCCCGGGGGGGCTCAGAGAACCTTTGCGATCTACCAAAAAGCCTCCTGCGCGATCAGGGTCAAAGCGACGACCATTACCATCGTCGTGCAGCCGGGGCTGTACAACGATGTCGAGTTCATCATGGAACTCGTCGATGACCAACCGCTGGTAGCGGAGGATGGAAGGTTTGTGAACGCGTCCGCGAGAGACATGGACGGAGACCTCATCGTGGACCACCTCCGCATGGTGTTCGTGAACGGGACAGCTCCCGAAAGGGCGGTCCGACGCCTAAAACGCGGAGACCGGCTGCATGTCTATGGGCTACCGAGGCTGGATTTTGCGGAGATCTCGAGGAGGATAAGGGCGGCTGGGCCGAACCCCGCTCCCATCCCAGGGCCTTTGCCCTATGAGATCATCATCGTCGGCGTCTACCCGAATGCGAAATAGGGTCGCCACCGGCCCTCTATTGGCAGCGCTGTTTCTCTGGGGAGCCCCCGCGCGGGCGCAGAGCGTCACGGGAACAGTGCGGGCTTCGGGCGAACCGATCGTCGGCGCCACCGTGCGCCTGCTGGAGCTCGATCGCGCGGTGCACACGCGTGAGCGCGGGCAGTTCACCTTCTCGAACGTCCCCATCGGCACGTACACGGTGTTCGCGCGCGTGCTCGGCTACGCCGCGGCGACCGACACGGTCCACGTGACGGGCGGCACCGCGACGGTGTCGTTCGACCTCAAGCCATCCGCCATCACGCTCGATGAGATCGTCGTCTCGGCCGCACCGCTGGCGCGAGCGGCGAGCGACCAGTACCAATCCACGGCGTCCAAGTCGCAGGTCGAGTTCCTGAACAGCGCCGGCTCGAGCTTCGCGGAAAAGATCTCCGACCTCCCCGGTGTGGCGGTCCGATTCAACGGGTCTGCTTCCTCCCGTCCGATCCTCCGGGGCTTGGGCGACAACGAGGTGCTGGTTCTCGAGAACGGTCTCCGCACCGGCGACCTCGCGACGTTCGATCCGGCGCACGCCACGCCGATCGAAGCGATCGCGGTCTCCCAAATCGACGTGGTGCGCGGGCCGGCGACGATCCTGTACGGGCCGAACACGATCGGCGGCCTCGTGAACGTGATCACCGACATCGTTCCCACCGTCAGGAATCACCCTGTCTCCTCGAGCGCCGCCGTCGAGGCGAATTCCGTGACCGATGGGTATGCCGGCTACGTGAACAATGTGTTCAGTAGCGGTAACCACGCCCTTCGCGTCTCGGCCGGCGGCGTCGACGCGCGGGATATCCGCATCCCGTCGGGCACCTATGTGGATCCCGCAAGCGGTACGGCGTTCCCGCTCGATCGGATGCCGCAGACGTTCGACCGGAGCAGCGAAGTGGGCGCGGGCTACGCATATCAGGGCGGATTCGGCACGATCGGCGTGGGGGGGAAGCACTACGAGATGAACTACGGCATCCCGGGCGTTCCGCCCAACCCGAACTGGATCAACGTCCCCCCGACGACATCGCGCATCACCCAAGACCGGAATACCATCGAGTTGCGAGCTCTCCTGAACGTCGGCGGCTCATTCGTGAAGTGGTGGAAGCTGGACGCGAACTACAACGCCTACGGGCACTCGGAATTCCCGACCGCGCAGGACTCGACGGGTGTGTCGGACCCGCAGGCCAATCATTTCAATTCGCGCGAATTCAACGGCGTACTGCAGTTGCGGCATGAGCCCCTGGGCAAGCTCGAGGGCACGATCGGACTGTGGGCCAACGTCGAGGACCTGACGATCGCGGGCGACCAACCGCTGGGG
The DNA here is from genome assembly GCA_041484865.1 of Gemmatimonadota bacterium. Lineage (GTDB taxonomy): Bacteria > Gemmatimonadota > Gemmatimonadetes > Gemmatimonadales > GWC2-71-9 > AG25. Next base: position 7,252 of record JBGPIJ010000060.1, on the reverse strand, counting down.
CCCAATTCGTCGACCACCGGGTTGGCGGCGTACGCGTATGAAGAGTATCACGCGACTCGCACGACCCGGCTCCAAGCCGGTGTGCGCTTCGATTACAACAGGATCCAGACCCGGCCGTATCCGCAGTCGTCAGATTCGGTGTTTCGGACGATCAACCAATCCCGGCTCGCGAACGCGGTGACGGCGTCCTTTGGCGCGATCCGGCGGTTCACCCGGAACGTCACGGGGTCTATCAGTCTCGCGCGCTCATTCCGGGCGCCCACGGTGCAGGAACTGTTCGCGAACGGGCTCGATGCGGCAAGCGGTACCTACTCGATCGGCACCGGAACCTTGGATCCCGAGACAGGGGTCGGTGTGGACGCTTCGCTCAGGGGCAGCTTCGCGACCGCCACGTTCGAGATCTCGCCGTACGTGAACGCCGTCAACCACTACATCTATGGATTTCTGCGCGGCGACACGATCCAGAATTTCCCGGTCCGTCAGTTCGCCGCCACGCGGGCGCGGCTGGCGGGGGTCGAAGGCAGCGTCACGTTCCAGCTGGCGCCGCGCGTCGCGATCAAGGCCAGCGGCGACTACGTGAATGCGGAGGATACCGAGCGGAACGTGTCGCTGCCCTTCACACCGCCGTTGCGAGGATTGGTGCGGGGCACCTATCAGGATGGCAGGTACTCGGGCGTGATCGAGTGGCGGATGGCCGCCCGTCAGGACCGTCTGGGCGACGGCGATACTCCGACGAGCGGATACGCGGTGATGAACGTCGGGATCGGCGTGCGGCTGGTGCAACACGGGCTGGTGCACACCGTCAGCCTCCGCTGCGACAACGCATTCAACACGGTGTATCGCGACAACCTGTCGGTGACCAAGGACTTCATTCCGCAGCCGGGCCGCGGATTGCGACTGAACTACGAGTTGCTCTATTGATCAGAGGGTGAGGCTAGGCCCTAATCACTCCCGGAAATCTTCCCGCCTGCGCCGTAAATCCCGGGAAAATCGCCGACAGATCGCGCGCGCCGAGATGCCGGCTAAGAATCTCGGAGAATAAGTCCCGGAAATCCGTCGTCACCGCCACATCCCGTCCTTCGAGCTGCTGCGCGGCATCGAGACCGGGCCACCTCCCCGCGATCCTACCGCCGCTTACGGGACCGCCGAGGGCGAGCATCGTGGTAGCGCGGCCATGGTCGGTGCCGCCGTTGCGGTTCTCCTGCACGGTGCGGCCGAATTCGGACATCGTGAGCACCACGATGTTGCCCATCCGTTCTCCCATGTCCGCCACGAATGCCGCGAGCGCCGCGCCGAGATCCTCGAGCCGCGCCCCGAGCTGGCCATCGCTCGCGCCCTGATTCACGTGCGTGTCCCAGCCGCTCACGTCGGTGAACGCGACCCGCAGCCCTAAGTGCGCCTTGATGAGCCGGCCGATCTGGAGCATGACGTGGCCGAAGTTGCTGTGGGGATACTCGGCGTCGCCCTCCGGCGCCTTCGTCCCGATCGCGAGACTCGGCGCCGAGCCCGCGAGGATGCGCGGCAGCCGGGGACCGAACGCGGCCGCGCGGAACGGCGTGTCCTGGTGCTCGCGGTCGTGCTGGCAGTAGCGATTGAGCCAGCCGTCGGGCGTTGCCTTCACGCCGGGGGTGCCCGACTCCATATAGTCCTGCGCATCGCAGTGGCTGCGGGTGAGGTCAGGCGAGCCGATCGCGGGAATCACCGCCAGGCTCTTGTTGTCCCACAGGGGCTTGAGCGCCGCGAGGCGCGGATGCAGTCCGAAGTGGCCATCCAGATCCACGACGTCCGACTTGGGGACGGCGATGCGGGGCCGCTCGCGATAGTACCGTGGCTCGCCGTGAGGGACGATCATGCTCAGGCCATCCACCGCGCCTCGCTGGAAGATGCACACGAGGATCGGGTGCTCGGCGGATGGCCCGGTGTTGTTCGAGGCGAACGCGGCGCGAGCGAGAAACAAGGGATCGAGCCCCAGGCTCATGAGCGCCAGGCCGCCCGACTTGACGAAGACACGTCGCGACTGCATGGAAGAAGATTAACAAGAACTTCGTGGGGACGTGGGACGTGGGGCGTGGTGGGTGGTGCGTGGTGCGTCAACTGCGAACTGGAGAGGGGGAAGGGAACCATGCCTTGTCACCTGATCGCGCTTCTTGCGGCGTTTTCGAGCGGTGCGCCGGTCTTCGCTCAAACCCCGCGGGCCAAGGCAGACCAGGCTGCGATCGTTGCTCTGGCGCAGGAAGCAGTCGTACGGGCTCTGGACTTCCATCAGGGTGATCTCGCGAGTCTGACGGATGCGCGTGGCGATTTCACCCCAGAGGGCTGGAGCGCATTCTTGAAACACATGGAGGGGTGGCTCGATGCGAACGGAACGCCGACGTTCAGCTCGAGCTTCGTGCCGTCCGGAGTTGGACGCGTTATCGGGGAAGAGAACGGAGTGCTTCACGTGAGGATTCCCGGGACGCTGAAACAAACTCAGAACAGTTCCAGCACAACCTACGGTCGAGCCGCGGTCGAGGTTCAGGTCAGTGGGAAGCCGCCAAAGATCCAACACCTGGAACAGATCACGTGTGCTCGCTCGTCAACTGCATGTCAGTGACGATCAGGCCGGTCTCCTGTAGGAATCCGCTCCCGCCCGAGTCGAGACCGAACCGCTTGTCCACGCGAGTGAGAATCAGTCGGTCGCGCGCCCGGGTCATCCCTACATAAAGGAGGCGGCGGGCCTCCTCGATCTCGTCTTGCCGGTTCTCGACCACCGCGTAGTAGCCCGGAAGCTGGTAGTCCTCCACGCCCACGACGTACACGCGCGAGAATTCCAGTCCTTTGGTCGAGTGCAGCGTCAGCAGATTCACGCGGTTCGGATCGGCCTTGGCGCCCTCGGAAGTCGAAAGCGCGACGCGCTCGAGCAGCCGATCGATGTTGTCGTCCAGCGTCGCCGTCGTTGCACCATCCATCAAGGCCTGTAGACGCGCCAGGGCCGCGGGGTAGCGGTGGGTGGGGTCGGGCTCGGCGCGCAAACGCGCCATGAGGTCCTTCCCCCCGAGCCGCTCGATGACCTCATCGACCGACGGTGACGTGCCGCCCGTCCGCTCACGCTCGGCGGCATAGAACTCGAGGCTGTCACTGTAGCGCCCGAGCGCGTAGTACCGGGCGACGTCGAACAACAGTTGCCGCTCGTCGCTCGGCCGAGCGTGCGCCTCCAACGCCAGCGCCAGGCCGAGGTAATCGAGAGCGTTGACGAGGACGGCTTTCCGAGCGCGGACTATCCGCTGCCGGCCGAGCTCGCGAAACACGTGGGCCAGGGCTATGCAATCGTCCAGGGCGTGGTGCGAGCGCCCCGGGTCGATCCCGAAGCGGGCGGCGAGGTCGGCCAGCTTGGCACTATCGCGCGAGAGCGCGCGCGCGAGCGGCAGGGTGTCGAAGAAGACCAGGCTGTCCACACCCTCCATTCCCGCCGCTTGGCGTCGCAACACCGGCACGTCGAAGTGTTGGCCGTTGTGGGCGACCAGCACGTCATCCTGGACGAACGCGCGAAAGCGCGGCCAGACGTCCGCGAACGACGGCGCGTCACGTACGTCGGCGTCGGTGTGGCCGTGCACCCTCGCGGCGCCCGGCGAGATCGGACGGGTCGGGCGCACGAGCGTGTGAAACTCCTCCACGATCCTCCCATCCACCACCCTGGCGGCGCCCATCTCGACGACGTCACACGCCTCGACATCCTTGTCGGTCGTCTCCAGGTCGAAGGTCACGTAGCGTTGCAGGGTGTCGTCGAGTCCGCGCGCGTGGCACAGCTGCAGCGCCTTGAAGAGACTGAGTGCCAGGCCGACATCGCCACCGTCCGCCGCCCGGAGGACGAGATCATCCTCGCTCGCCACTCGGCCGGGTTCTGGCGACGGGGCGTGACGCACGCCGACGCTGATGAGCATGCCGCGCAGCGCGATCTCGAGGCCTCCCTGTGGCTCGATCAGGATGTCGTGCTCCGCGGCGATCGCCCGCTCGAGGCGTTCCGCGAGCCGGACGGCTGCCGGCAAGTCGCCGGGGTCCGACAGCTCGTCGTGTCGATCCTCCAGGACGTTGCGGTACGGTCCAACGCTCTGGGATAGGATCTCCTCCACCAGTGCGGGGAGGGAGTGATGCGAACGGTACAGCGCGCCGAGGTTCTCGACCTGATACACGAACCGCCAGAGCTTCTTGGAGTCTGGAGCGTCGGAAGGACGCGTCCGGGCCAGCTCGCGCACGCTGAGGAGGAAGTCACCCGCGTTCCGCGCGGCGGCGGCCTGCACCTCCTGCATGAGGTGCTCCGAGAACACCCGCCGGGCGAACGCCTCGACGGCAGCCGCATCGGCGGGGTCGCGCATCAGCCGCAACGCCGCGATGACGTAGCCGATCACCTCGTCCTCAGCCAGCGAACGCCCGCGAGCCAGACGACAGGGGATCCCGGCGCTCAAGAGGTGGCTCTCGAGGTACTCACCCACGCGGTGTTGGCGGTACAGGATCGCGTAGTCTCCCCACCCAAGACCCGAACTTGCCCGGTCGCCCACGATGTCTTCGACGAGCCATGCGGCCTCCGCTGCTTCGTCGGGGAATGCGTACGCGCGCACTTCGTGCTCGGACTGCCGCTCGGCCGTCAGTTGCTTGTCGAAGATCTGCGGATTGTTGGCCAGCGGACGGCGAGCCGTCTCGAATATCTGGTGCGAGCAACGGCAGTTGCGATCGAGCACGATGGGCTGCCCAATCGAGAACTCCTCACGAAACCGTGCCAACAGACGCGGATCGGCGCCGGTCCACGAGAAGATTGACTGCTCGTCGTCGCCAACCGCAAAGAAGTTCCCATGGGGCGCCGCGAGGCGTTTCAGAATCTCAAATTGGGCGGGGTTCAAGTCCTGGAACTCGTCGACCAGGAGGTAGTCCCAGCGCGCGGCGACGGCATCCGCGACGTCGGCCCGCGCCTGGAGCAAGTCGGCGGTCTTCCCGATCAACTCGTCGAAATCGACGATGTTCCGCCGCGCGAGGTACGCCGCATAGTCGCGATAGAGCTGCTCGTCGCCCGCCGTGAGTCGGTAGTGCTGCAGCCGTCGCCGGCTGAAAAGGGTGAGAAGAGCTCCCCGCCGCCTCAGGTGGATGTTCAGGCGGCGGAGCACGATGCGCTGGTACTGCTCGTCCGCGACGCCGAAGCCCTTTCGCAGGCCGGCGGCCTCGGCGTGTTCGCGAAGGATGCCCAAACACAGCGCGTGCAGCGTTCCTCGCGTCACCTCCTCCGCGCGATCGCCCAGAGTCCGGCTGAGGCGCACGGCGATCTCCTCGGCCGCCCGGTTCGTAAACGTGACCGCTAAAATTCGGGCAGGCTGAAATCCGAGGACGTCAATTAGGTACCGGATCCGACCGATCAGGGAGAACGTTTTGCCGGCGCCTGGCCCGGCGACGACGAGCACGGGGCCGAGCGGCGCTTCGATGGCGAGGCGTTGCTGGGCGAGGGGGACGAGGTGCATGTAGCTCGGAACCTAGCGGCCCTGCGTGACCATCAGTGAGGAGATGCGGGACTCGCATGGCGGGGCGCCACCGTTCGGCTCAGATTAGCGAATGTCAATTTCTGCTTTTCTGGTCCTCCCCGTCTTCCTTATACTCATCCCCGCTCAGGCGCAGCGCGGGCTTCCTCGAGGGCCTGGGCCGGTCGCTGGTCTCGCCCGAGCGCGCGTCGAGGTCGATTCGCGAATCCACCAGCTGGTCATCGAGCTCCCAGCCGTGGACCTGCCGGCGCGCAGGGGAAACCAGGAAGTGCCGATGGTGCTCCTGCCCGTGTACCTGGTCGAGATGCCCACGAGCGTCGCCGCGTTCCGGGCCGAAGTCGAGCTGCGGGACAGCGCCGGTCGCGTATTGCCCCGGGTGCTGCTGCATCACTTCAATCTGGCGGATCCCGAGCGTCGGGATCTGTTCCTTCCCGTCGGGCTGCACATCATGGCGGCGGGCAACGAAACGCCGCCCCTCGAGGTGCCGCGATTCCTGTTCGGGCTCCCGCTCGAACGCGGCGAGCGGTTCCTCGCGAGCGCCATGCTGGTGAACCCCACCCCGATCGCCTATCACAAGGTCCGCGTACGCTGCGTGATGCGCTTCGAACCGGCGCACGGGTTGTGGCCTCTGTTCTCGGGGTACCCCTGGGTGTTGGACGTGCTGTTTCCCCTCGGCCATCCACCTCATGGCAGCAAGGCGTTCGACCTCGTGCCCGGCCGTAGTACGCACTCCTTCGAGAGCCACCCGGCGATTGCAGGGACGATTGTCGGACTGGGCGGGCACCTGCACAAGTACGGCGTCAGGATCGAGCTGAGCGACGCCACAACCGGCGAGGTCCTGTGGCACGCGGCGCCGATCCTGGACAGCACCGGGCACGTCGTCTCGATTCCCACCACCCTGCTGGCCAACTGGCACCGGCTCGGCGTCCACATCGTCCCCGCGCATCGCTACCGAGTCACCGCGATATACGACAATCCCACCGGACACCTGCTCCGCGATGGGGGAATGGGGCTCGTGGGTGGCCTGTTCGTGCCGGACCGCGGGACCCGCTGGCCCACCGTCGACACATCGGACACCCTGTACCAACGGGATCTCTTGGCGACGCTACAGGCGGGCGAGGGCGGGGCCCGCGCGATGATGATGGAGATGGACCACATGGATGCGGTCATCGAGATGGTCCGGCGCAACCTCGGCGTGGCCATCGTGCCGCGCTGGGCGGTGCATGCCAAGGTGGGCAACGGCGCACTCGTCGTCTTGCCGATCGGCAAGAGCGGCCTCACCCGCGGCTGGGCGGTGGGCTTCGTCGAACAGCCCTATCACACCCGCGCGCTCAAAGCCTTCGTGCGCGTCTGCGTCAACCGCCTGCCGGCAATGCTCACGCAGGAGGGAAGTGGATGATCGCGGCCACGGAGGCCGCACGCGCCTCGGCGAGGTCGAAAATCTTGGATAGCAGCGCTAGTCACGGCCGCCGGCATTTGCTCCGTGCGTACAGCGCTGCCCTCACGGCAGAACGATCGTGAAGACTTCCTTGGCTGAAACGTTCTCGATCTGGTGCACCGGCTTTCCAGCCGCGTCAGCGATTGCGACACCGCCTTCCGGGGACTCGAACGCCACGCGTACGGTGACGTTGTCCCCCACCAAGAACGACACCTTGTAGGTTTTCTCGCCGGCCTTCGTCAGGTTGTAGTAGGCCGTCGAGCCGGCGACTGCGGAAAGTTTGCCGGATCCGGTGATCGTAAACCGATAGGGC
>JBGPIJ010000059.1:0-12321 GCA_041484865.1 Gemmatimonadota bacterium | reverse complement strand
CTTCTCTCCGCCCCCTTCGGGAGATGGTGACTCCGATGCGCCTCACCGTCGTTCCGGCGACCTTTGCCCTCTTACTTGCTCTTGCGGCCGCGGCCAATGACTGAGCGTCCCGACTTCCTGCTCGGGCGCACAATGAGGCGATTCTCATGCGCCATTGCGGTCTCCTTCAACTCCTCGGAATTACGCTGCGTTGTCGGGAGGCATCACCACAACAGAACGCGTACCGGTCGAGGGGGAGGTCTGGATCGATGGCCGCAGAACCAAGATCGAGAGCGATATGGCCATCGTCGTCCCGGCCGGGGCGCAACACAACATCATCAACACCGGCGACAAGCCGCTGAAGCTGTATACCCTCTACGCGCCGCCCCAACATGCCGACGGAACGGTCCGGGCCACCAAGGCGGAGGCTGAGGCGTCGGAGGAGCATTTCGCCGGGCACACTACCGAATAGCGAACCCGGCGAAGACACGTGCAAGCGCGCGCAGTGTGGGCGTCTATGCTCTGTGCGCTAGTCATGCCGTACCAGCATTGGGGTACGCGGCGCTCCGCGCTACAGGTCCTTGCGGAAGCACCGAACCAGACCAACCTCGCTGAACCCGAGCGCGCCGTGGGCGGCGGCGCTGATGTCATTGTCCGGCTCTGTGTCCGACGCAAACTCACGACACCCCTGCGAGCGTCCCCACTCCTCCGCCGCAGCGACCAGCGCCCGGCCGACACCGTGTCGACGAGCCTCCGGCACCACGAACCATCCCTCGAGGTACGCCACGCGGTCGCTGCGGCAACCCTCGGCGTTAGCGCGAATGGAAAGTTCCGCGAAACCAACCGGACATCCGGCGCCGTCCAGAGCGAGGAGCACGGCGAGCGGTTCCGGCGCTTCGCCGGCGAAGAACTGGGCGATTTCCTCACGGTGCTCGGCTACGGACCCCTCCGGCCAGAGCGCGCGCCGCAGCTCGAGCCAGGCAGCTGCATCGGCTGGGTGTACGGCTCGAACGTCTGTCATGGAGAGCTGCCACCTAGCGTAAGCATCAGATTCTGCGGAGAACGCGGCGGCGCCAGGTTCAGGGCATGAACTCGACTTTACCGGTTCAGCCCAGAAACCGTTGCGCCAACTGCTCGAGCCGCTCGTTGCCCTCGTCCTTCGCCTGCTTCAGAACCCGCTCCACGTGCGGCCTGAGCTTGGGCTCGCCCCACCGGTATCCGGTCGCCAACTCGGCGCTATAGGAATCTCCGGCGTTCGCGCCTTCGAGCAGCGCCCACGCTGCCGCCGCGTCATAGCCGGGATGCGTGCGCGGCGGGAGGTTATACCGCGGTTCGGGACCGCCTGCGTCTTCTTTGACGAATGCTCTCGACACGTAAGGAACCCTGTGCCTCGGTTATCCTGAGTTCTCAAAGGAGCATTGTACGACCTTTTGGGACATCAGCCGCAGGCAGGGCGCCGGCGCGCACGTACGCATGCGACTGCGGGGTGCACGGGTCGGCCGTGACCGGACTGATCGTGGTCCAATAGGAATGCAATCGACGACGCACGGGGGCTGCGGCGCACGAGGTTGTTCGTTACAAACGCAATCCTGCCGTTACGAAACGAGGCAGCTTCGACCCGATCCGTATCCGTCGTTCTCAGCGTGATATTGGTGTAGAAGCTTCCCATGTCGTGGGCGTGAGCTCCGGGGGCCCGCTACTTCGCCGGGGCCAGGTCCGTTCGGCGGCATGGCCATGCCGTCCTCGGAGTAATACTACCGCCGGAGGCGGGCGCTGCAATGCGTCCGCCGCACTGTCCTGCGTCACTAGGATTGCCGCCTAACGGACCGCGCCTGAGCGGCGGCGCGGCGCGCCGTGGGCGCACGAGAATCTGGCGTCGAGCGTGATGTGGGCAGCCGGTGTTCTTACCAACAGGCGATCCGCGATGAGCTGGTCACGGCGGGATTGGGGGCGAGCGAGATGGGACCTTCGAATACGCCACAGGTGAGCGCATCTGCTTGGGCCGAATCGCCGGTGACCACGGCGCTCCAGCCTGTACTGTCCCTCCGCAGACTGAGTAGCCGAGTACCGCTGGTTAGGGCAAACGGCAGGGAATCGAGATAGACATGGTAACGAGTGTAGGAGCTTCGCTCGGCCGCGGCGATCTGCTCGAGCGTGGCGAATTGGACGCGCCGCTGCTTGGCTTTCCGGACGCCCCGGAGGACAGCCGGTACGACGATTGCCACAATGAAGCCTACGATGAGGAGAAGGATCCAGAGATCGTACTGGACGAAACCGCGTGCCAGGCGCTTGTTAGGCAACGGGTCCCCGTGTCGGAGGACGGCCACCCTTCCGCTGCACAATGTCGCCCTCGCTCGTCATGAATGGATAAGAGCCGTCGTCAGCGACCAGCTGGCGCGCCAGCTGGTTGTGGCGCGCGACGAACGTCTTGCGCAAGTCCCAGACCAGGAAGCAGGGACGGTGCAGGACAGCGTCAGTGAATCGCCACAGCGGGTCGTTGTCATTGGCGAGGAAGTCCGGAGTTAAGACCACGTCATCGTCAGGGCGAACGGCCTCACGGCAGAGGGCGCAGATGGCGGCTCCCGACGTGACCCTTCGCAAGGTGGCGGCCGAGACAACGGGCGTCAGCGCGTCGAAGAGACTCATGCGCGAATGCCCCCTCGACCGTAGGCTTTGAAGGTCAGAAATACACCGATCAAGAGAAGAACTCCTTGCATCCCAAGCAGGATAGAGGCATTGGGAACCCTCCCTTGAGCAAACTCCGGAGCGAACATCCGGAAAAGGCCGCCGAGAATCGCAAACCAGCCCACCAGGGTGACGACGACGGGCCAGCCACCCGTCCACCGATTGTGAGCGCGGACGATCGCAAGTCCAGCAACAAACCATAAGGAGCCTGCGAGGTAGGTCTGCGTAACTGGAACGGTTGCCCAGATATGGGCATTCATCGCTTCGGATGCGGTGAGCGCAACCAGAGTGGGCCCCAGCAGCCCTGCGATACGTTTTGGGTCGGTCATTGCGACCTCTTCCGCAGTCGGGCGCCGTCTAACGGCTCGCGCGTAAGCTACGGCGCACAGGATTGTTGATCACAAGTAATTCTACCTTACGGAGCCGGCGCCGCCCTCACCAGTTCAGGCTAAATGGCCACGGCTGTGGGATGAGCAGGAACATCCAAGCCGCTCCAAGCAGGGCGATGTTCTTCTTGAAGTTCGTGAAATTCGCCTGCTTGACTCCGGGATTCGTGTCGGCCCAGTAGTTGTGGATGACCAATGAGGTGGGCACGAGGAACAGCGTCACGAACAAAACGCCCCATGCGGGACGGAGTCCCAGGAGAATGCTCAAACCGCCGACGATGATCAGGAGACCGGAGGCGATGACGCCCACCTGTGGCGCAGGAACGCCTTTGGATCCCGCATGGACGGTCAGAACGTGCGCGTGGCGAAAATGGTCGATCCCCGACACCAGCAGGAACCCACCGTAGAGAATCCGACCAGCCAGGAACAAGTACGGCATGGCGACCTCCGCGTGGCGGTTAGAGCAGCGGTAGTGTGATCGACATATTAATGGTGGGCGCCTCTAGCGCGAGGGTGCTAACGATCTGCGCCTAGTTGGGATGAAGCGGCTGGCCATCCACGACACGTGGTGGCAGAATCGCCCCACAACCTTGAACGCGGTCGTACCGCCGCAAAGGGACGGGAGGCCAGCCGCACATGGACAATATCGGAGTCGATCTGCACAAGCGCGAGAGCCAGCTTTGCCTCCTCACGGAGGCGGGGGAGATCATCGAATACCGGATCCACACCAGCCGGGAACGGTTCACGGCGGTGCTGGGAGCGCGGCCCCCGGCGCGCCTCCTGCTCGAGGCCTCGACCGAGAGCGAGTGGGTGGCCCGGCACCTGGAGAGCTTAGGGCACGAGGTGGTCGTGGCGGATCCCAACTTCGCGCCGATGTACGCCACCCGCCGTCGCGGGGTCAAGACGGACCGGCGCGACGCGCGCACGCTGGCCGACGCCGGTCGGCTCGGGGCGTATCGACGCGCCCATCGGGCGTCGGACGGGCAGCGGCATGTCCGGGCCGAGTTGGCGGTGCGTGACGCGCTGATTCGCACGCGGACCCGCTACGTGAACGTGGTGCGGGCGCTGACGCGACGCGACGGACTGCGGCTCCCCAGTGGGGAGCCTGCGCACACGGACGCCAAGCTGGCGGCGCTGCCGCTGCCGCCCGCGCTGGCCGCCGAGCTCGCGCCACTACGGGCGCTGTGGGCGCCGGTGAACACCCAGATCGCCGCGGCCGACGCGCGGCTGGCGGACGTGGCCGCCAGCGATCCGGTGGTGGCCCAGCTGATGACAATGCCGGGCATCGGTCCGGTGACGGCCGTCGCGTTCGTGGCCACGCTGGACGACGTCACGCGGTTCGCGAGCGCGCACCAGGTTGAGGCCTATCTCGGGCTGACGCCCCGCGAGTACAGCTCGGGCGAGCAGCAGCGACGCGGGCGGATCAGCAAGACCGGCAATGGGCGCATGCGCTCCCTGCTGGTGGAGGCGGCCTGGCGCGTGCTGCGCACCACGGACCCCGCCGCGGCCCCACTGCGCGCGTGGGCGGAAGGGATCGCGCAGCGCCGTGGGCGCTCGATCGCCGCCGTCGCTTTGGCGCGCCGGTTGGCCGGTATCCTCTACGCGATGTGGCGTGACGGGACGGACTATCGAGCGCCGCAGCCGGCCGCAGTGGCGTAGACGTCAGCACAGTGCCCGAAGAGTGTGACCGACAGGAGCGGTGAGCGCGTCGCAGCTTATGACCGCCGGTGAGGTCGTCGCCTAGTTAGCGCCGCCGCTTTTTCGGATCCCCCACTGCGCCGACGAGCCTCGCTCGTCATCCAAGAGCGCGTACAGAAGGTTGAGCGGCACCTCGAGGGCACCGGCTGCAGCGGGCCGCATGCGGCCCGACAATAGAAGAAACGAAACGCCCGACCGCGAAGTCGGGCTTGACGGGGTGCGCCGCTTCACAGAAAGCTGCGGCGCACACTCTCAATAGTCACAACCCAATTCTACCGCAGAGAAACGGCGCCGCCAGCTTCAGGCGGTTGTTAGGCAGCTAGCCGACTCGATCGAATGCCACGTCCCGGAGCTCGGCGAACGCCTCCGCAAGTTCGGGGAGCTGGTGATTGGCATTGAGGCCACTGGGATTGGGTAAGACCCATAGCTGCGATTGGGCTAACGATTCGGCCTGCGCACCGACCTTCGCGCGGGGCCGGCCAAACGCCGTTCGATAGGCCCCGATGCCCACAACCGCGATCCAGCGCGGCTCATAGCGCCGCACTTTCTTCTCAAGCAGCCCGGCACCAGTTACGAGCTCGGCAGCCGTGAGTTCGGCAGCCCCGGCGGTGGCGCGCGCCACCAGATTCGTGATGCCACACCCAAGCTTAAGGAGCTCCTGCTCCTCCCACGGAGCCAGGACCCGCTCGGTGAAGTCAGCGGCGTGTAGCACGCGCCAGAAACGGTTGCCGGGGCGTGCGAAATGGTGACCCACAGCGCCGGAGTATAGACCGGGATTGATTCCGCAGAAGAGCACGTGCAGTCCGGGTGCGATAACGTCCGGCACGGTTCGGCCGGCCGCAGCGCGAACTTCCGCCTTAGTAGGGCGCTGCGGAATCTCTCTAGGAATCGCTAGCTGCCTCACTCGACCACGACATCCTTGCCAGCCGAGATAGCGCTCGAGAAGGCTTTCTCCATGACCTCGAAAAGATCTTTGCCATCCGAGGTCACAAAGTACTGCGCCGAGGTCTTGATGTGTGCGGCCCGTTCGGTGCCCCGGGGTGGCTGCTTCGAGGGATCTTCGCAGTCCCAAACCATGGCCTCGGGCGGTAGGCCCGAGAACTCATTCCGGACGGCGTGGAGCTCTTGGAGCGCGGCCGGTACGAGATCCGCGGACAAGGTCCCTGGGAAGAGTCCGTTCATGAGCACCGAAAATCGCGAACCCCATCGTCGGTTCTCGAGGCGGACGTAGATCGTGGAGAAGAGCGAGAGGTCGAGGCGCTCCGCTACCCGGCGCGCTGCGCGCATTGAGGAGTACGCATCGAGCCAGCGTCTAAGCTGCCGGCCTCCAACTCGGAGGCCACCAACAAGGTTGAGGATGAGAAGAACAGTGAGTGGCTCAAGCAAGGGACTGGGAGCGCTGCCTTGTATCTCGATTCTTCCCTAAAATGTGAGCAAGTTGGGACGGGCGATAGTCCGCGCTGCCTAAGGTCTTCGAGACCGTCCGTTAGCCGGGGCGTCGCCCGTTCCCAGCGCTCGTCGAAAGTCCGGACAGTTGGCCGGGGTCGCCAGCCCGCATCGAGCAAGGTCGGATCGCGACGAGCTGGTCCTCAGGAGGAGCGATGACGACGAGCCCGATCTTTGTCGGAGTGGATGTGGCGAAGGAGACGCGGCAGCCTCAGGCACTGGTTAGGCGGCACGACTGGCCTTCAACCGCCGCGAACGCCCTTGAGTGCGGCGCGAGCGCCCATCAGCGTGAGCGCCGTGGCCACGACAGCCCCGAGTATGCCAACGACTGCTCCAAGAAACGCGGTAAAGGTGGTGGGCGTGCCACCCGGCACGAACGCGTTTGCTCCGATGACTCCCCCGATGACAAGGGCCGTGATGAAGCCATAGCCCATCGCGAGGAGCGACCACACGAGCCCCGACGCCTCGCGCCGTTCGAGAACGAGCGCAGGAAGCACGGACGACGCGGCCAGCATCCAGATTCCCATCATGATCAAGGCCTCATGCGCGGTGTGCCAGAACCGGACCGACGTGTTGCTCGCTTCTACCACCGTCGGGAGCCCGCAGAGCAGGCCAACGAGCAGCACGATGGCGCCATGAAAGATGAGTCGTGGACGATCGTTGTTGGCCATGACGGATCCCTTGAAGGTTCGTCGTGCCGCCTGACGGACTGCGCCTAAGCGGCGGCGCGCACTCTGGATGGTCACAGACACAATTCCTAAATTGAAGGACGGCACCGCCAGCTTCACGCGTTTTGTTAGGCGGCATGCTCTCAGTGGCCTAGTAGGGCGATCACAGAAAACAGGATTCCCACACCGACGAGTCCGTAGCCAATCTTGCGCAGCTTGGCGCTCCGTGTGGCGACCTCCTCCGCTCATTCCGCCAGGGACCTACGCGCCGTCCTTCGTCTTGCTCCGATTTCTGAGCCTGTTGATCTCATGCTTCGTCAGCGCTCGGCCGCCGTAGCGCTCCTCCCTCCACGGGTCCCCGCGCATGTGGTAGCCGTTCTGCTCCCAGAACCCAGGCATGTCTTCCGCCAACAGCTCGAAGCCGCGCACCCACTTGGCGCTCTTCCAGAAGTAGAGATGCGGCACGAGCAGCCGCGCCGGCCAGCCGTGCTCCGGCGTGAGCCATTCTCCATCGTGCTTCAGCGCGATCAGGTTGTCCGGACGATCGAGATCGGCGAGCGGGAGGTTGGTCGTGAAGTCCTGCTCCGCGAGCACGACGCAGTATGCCGCGTCATTCTTGACGCCGGCGCGCTCGAGCAGGAGCTGCACCGAGACGCCCTCGAACGTATTCTCGAGCCTGCTCCAACGGGTGACGCAGTGAATGTCGCAGTGGACCGTAGAGCGGGGCAGCGCGAGCAGCTCGTCGTAGGTGAGGGAAAACGGCCGCTCCACGAGTCCCGACACTTCGAACGTCCACGTCTTCGTGTCGACGCCCGGCACATCGCCGAAATGAAGCACGGGCCATTTGGTCGTGACTACCTGACCGGGGGGCACCCGTTCGTGGGACGCGCCCGACCGCTCGCGCAGCTCGTCCAAGAACTTCGTCATCGATGCGCGTCAGCCACAACGCGAACGTCAAACGCCGATTCGAACCCGCGCACCACCGCGTCAACGGTGTCGCTCCACAACTCCGCTTCCCGCTTCCCGCTTCCCGCTTCCCGCTCGACAGACGTCATTTCCACGCCAGGAATGCCGCACGGTACGATGCGGTCGAATTGCGCGAGATCGGTGCTGACGTTGAGCGCGAAGCCGTGCCACGTCACCCATTGCTTCACGTGCACGCCGATGCTCGCGACCTTGCGTGCGCCGCCGCTGGTCCACACCCCCGTGTTGCCCGCCTTCCGCTCCCCCGCGATGCCGAGCGTCGCGAGTGCCTCGATCAGCGTCGACTCGAGGGTGCGCAGGTACCAGTGGAGGTCCATGCGGTACTGGGTGAGAGCGAGAATCGGATAACCGACGAGTTGGCCCGGGCCGTGGTAGGTCACGTCGCCGCCGCGCTCGACCTCGACCACCTCGATGCCGGTGCGGTCCACGAGGTGCGCGTCCCGCGCGGTGCGGCCGAGCGTGACGACCGGCGGGTGCTCGAGGAGGAGCAACACGTCGTGGTCGAGCCGGCCGTCGATGCGCTCGTGCGCGAGCTGCCGCTGCCACTCGAGCGCCTCACGGTAGGGAACGAGTCCCGCCCCCACGACCTCGACTACGCGCTCTGTCATTCCGGCCCGCTTCCCGCTTCTCGCTTCCCGCCTCCCCGTACGGCCCACGTGCTCCCCGCGAAGCCCAGCGCCAGGCACACGAGCGTCCAAAAGACCAGACCGATGAAACGAAAGAAGTGCCAAAACGGGACCGCGAGGAACGCCATGATCAAGGCGCCGACCACGGAAAGCATGGCGATGACGCCCCGTTGCCAGTCGTTCTCGAGGGCGCGGCTGCGGCGCCATCCGAAGCCCGCGGCGATCGCGATCCCGGCGCCGAGTCCCAGCACGAGGTCGAGTGAGTTGTCAGCGAGCGCTTCACCGTAACGAGTGAACCCGACGTGCTGCGAGATCCGCACCGCGGTGAGGGCGACGGCGATGATGCCGCCGCCGAGCCCGATGCCTGAGGCGAGAGCGCCGAGTCCGATGGCGAGACGGTCCTTCTCGCCCTCGCTCAGAGCTGCACCACTCGGCCCAGCGAGTCGAGCGCCGCCTCGCCGATGGCTTCCGACATGGTGGGATGAGCGTGGATCGCGAGCTCTACCTCTTCGACCGTGTACTCGTTCTCGCGCGCGACGGTCAGCTCGTGAATCAGCTCGGAGGCCGGAGTGCCGACGATGTGGGCGCCAAGAATCTCGCCGTACTTCTTGCCGCGAATGATCTTCACGAAACCTTCCGTTTCTCCCGTCCCGCGCGCGCGCCCGTTGGCAGAGAAGGGGAACCGCCCGATCACGTACTCGAGCTTGCGCTCCTTGCACTGCTCTTCCGTGAGACCGATGCTCGCCACTTCGGGGTGGCAATAGGTCACGCTCGGCACGTTGTCGTATTTTATGGGCGGTGGCTTGAGTCCGGCCAGGTGCTCGATCGCGTGCATGCCCTCCCGGGACCCTTTGTGGGCCAGCATCGGGGGGCCGGCGACGTCGCCGATGGCGTAGATCCCGGGTGCCGTCGTCTGGAGATCGCGGTCGACCTTGATGAAACCGCGCTCGGTGAGCCCGACGCCCGCCTCCTTCAGACCGATGTCTTCGGTGTTCACGGCCCGACCCGCCGCCAGCAGGACTACCGCGACGTCGATCTTCCGTGTGGTGCCACCTGCCGACACCTCGAGCGTGACGCCATCCTTCCGGACCGTCGCCTTTTGCACCGCGGCGCCCGCAAGCACTTCGATCTTCCGCTTCTTGTAGCTCTTGGCGAGGGTGTCCGACGACTCCGCGTCCTCGAGCGGCAGGATGCGGGGCAGCGCTTCGATCAACGTCACCTGCGTCCCGAATGCCGCGAAAATGTTGGCGAACTCCATCCCGACGGCGCCCGCCCCGATGATCGCCATCGACGCGGGTGCGCGCTCCAGAAACAGCGCCTCGTCCGATGAGATCACGGTGGTCTTGTTGATCTCGAGGCCGATCTGCGGCAGGCCCTTCACGCGCGATCCGGTGGCGATCACGACCGCGCGCTTCGCTTCGTAGGTCTCGCTCCCCACCTTCACCTTGCGCCCGGGTTGCAGCACGCCCGCGCCTTTCACAACGGTGATCTTGTTCTTCTTCATCAGGAACTCGACCCCGCGGGAGTTCTGATCGCTCACCTTGCGGGACCGCTGCATCGCCGTGCCGTAGTTCGTCTTGATCTCGCCGGCCTCGATCCCGAACTCCGCCGCGTCCCGCAGCGCGTTGGCGAGGTAGGCCGAGTGGAGCAGGGCCTTGGTGGGGATGCAGCCGATGTTGACGCACACTCCGCCGAGCTTGTCGCGCTCGACAACGGCCGTGCTCATGCCGAGCTGCGCCGCGCGGATCGCGGCGACGTAGCCGGCGGGACCGCCCCCCACAACAACGACGTCGAATGGGATCGCCACCGATTCTCGCCTCCCCGTTCTTACAGCATCGCCAACGGATTCTCCAGCATCTGCTTCAACGTCTTGAGGAACGCCGCCCCCGTCGCGCCGTCGATCACGCGGTGGTCGCAGCTCATCGTGACGCGCATGCGGCGGCGCGGACGGATCTCGCCGTTCACGACGGTCGGTCGGGCCTCCACCGAGCCGACCGCCAGGATGCCCGCCTCGGGCGGGTTGAGCACCGCGGTGAACTGATCGATGTCGAACATGCCGAGGTTCGACACGGAGAAGGTCGCCCCGGTGTACACGGCCGGCCGTAGCCGGCGCGCCCGGGCCCGGACGGCGAGCTCGCGTGCCTCGCCGCCGATCTCGGACAGGGACTTGAGGTCGGCGTTGTGGATCACGGGCGTGATGAGCCCGTCCTCCACGGCGACCGCCATGCCGAGGTGTACCTCGTTCCAGTAGCGGATGTGATCGTCCGCGAACCAGGCGTTGCAGGCGCGGTGCTGCTTCAGCGCCAGCGCCGTCGCCTTGAGGACGAGACTGTTGACACTGACTCGGGCGTCACCCTCGAGCCTCTCGTTCAGCGCGGCGCGCTCCTCCGCCGCCCGCTCCATGTCGATGTCGGTTGTGAGAAAGAAATGCGGCACCGGGCCGAGCGAGGTGGCGAGACGCTTCGCGATGGTCTTGCGGAGGGGGGAGAGGGGGATGTCTTCGTACGCTGCCCCGGAGGGTGCGTGGTGCGTGGCAGGTGGGAGTGACGGTTCAGGGGCAGGTGCCGGCTCAGTGATCGGGGCGGACGCACCACGCACCACGCTACCACGCACGCCTTCCAGATCTTTTCCGATGACCCGCCCACCCGGTCCCGATCCCGGGACGAGCTTCAGATCCACTCCCGCTTCCTTCGCCATCCGACGCGCGAGCGGGGAGGCTTTGACTCGGGTCGCATCTGGGGGAGCGGGAAGCGGCATGCGGGATGCGGGAAGCGGGGGCGAAACGGGAGGCGGTGCGGGCGCTGCCGCGACGGGCGTGGGCGCCGCAGGGGCCGAAACGGGAGGCGGCGCGGGCGCTGCCGGACGCGAAGCTTCCGCGGGCGCTTGTACGCTTCTCGCTTCCCGCTTCCCGCCTCCCGATTCGCCGGGAGCAGCGATCACTGCAAGCTCTTTCCCGACGGGGACCGTCTCTCCCTCTCGCACCGCGATCGTGCCGAGCACCCCGTCCGCCCGCGCCACGAGGTCCATGATCGCCTTGTCGGTCTCGACCTCCGCCAATACGTCGCCCGCCTTCACCGCGTCGCCTTCGTGCTTGTGCCACTTGGCCACGCGCCCTTCCTCCATCGTGGGCGACAGTGCTTCCATCACGACTGGGGTGGCCATCAGTCGAGATTCAGAACGCGCCGCGCCGCGGCGACGATCTTCTCGGTCGAGGCCTTCGCGGCGCGCTCGAGCCCCCGGTTGTACGGCATCGGGACGTCCGCCTGCGTCACGCGCAACACGGGGGCGTCGAGCGAGTCGAACGCCTCGCGCTGCACGACGTCCACGACCTGCGCTCCGAACCCGCAGTGCGGCCAGCCTTCCTCGGCGACGATGCAGTGGTTCGTCTTCGATACCGAGGCGATGAGCGTGGTCTCATCGAGCGGCCGGAGCGAGCGCAGGTCGACGACTTCCGCGCCGACCCCGTGCTCTCCCGCGAGCAGCTCGGCGGCCTTGAGCGCCGGCGCGACGGTCTTCGAGTGGCACACGATCGTCACGTCGGTCCCCGGCCGCTTCACCTCGGCCGAGCCGATCGGCACGAGGTGCTCGCCCTCCGGCACCTCGCCCTTCACGTTGTAGAGCATTTCTCCTTCGAGCACGATCACGGGGTTGTTGTCGCGGATCGCGGACTTGAGGAGCCCCTTGGCGTCGGCGGGGGTGGCGGGGCTCACGACCTTGAGCCCGGGAATGTGCGCGAGCCACGACTCCCAGGCCTGTGAATGCTGCGCGCCGAGCTGGAGCGCGGCGCCGTTCGGGCCGCGGAATACGATCGGGATGGGCAGTTGACCGCCGGACATGTACAACAGCTTG
>JBGPIJ010000058.1:0-12536 GCA_041484865.1 Gemmatimonadota bacterium | reverse complement strand
TCTACGACATCAATCGTCGGGGCTGGGACGACGAGCTGCTCCATCTCTTCAGCGTACCGCGCGCGGCGCTGCCGGAGATTCGGGCGTCCGCGGCGGCGTTCGGCGTCGCCCGCCCCGAGCATTTTGGAGTCGAGCTGCCGATCACGGGGGTTGCGGGCGACCAGCAGGCCGCGCTGTACGGGCAGGGCTGCTGGAATCCGGGTCAGGCAAAGAACACCTATGGCACCGGGGCGTTCTTGCTGCTCAATACCGGCAACGAGCGAGGGGAGGCGACCGAGGGCATGCTGTGCACGGTCGCCTGCGGGTCGCGGGGCGAGCCGGTGTATGCCTTCGAAGGCAGCGTCTTCATCGCGGGCGCGGCGATTCAGTGGTTGCGCGACGGGCTCGGCCTGCTCGAGCACGCCGGCCTGTCCGAGCAGATGGCCCGCGACATCGCGGACACGGGGGGCGTGTACTTCGTGCCCGCGTTCGTGGGGCTCGGCGCACCGCACTGGGAGCCGCACGCCCGCGGCACGATCGTCGGTCTCACGCGCGGCACGGGCCGGGCCCAACTGGTGCGGGCGGCGCTCGAAGCGATGGCATACAGCACGAAGGAAATTCTCGACGCGATGACCGCCACAAGCCGCGTGCGGCTCGCGGCGCTCCAGGTGGACGGCGGTGGGGCCGCGAACGACTGGCTGATGCAGTTTCAAGCCGACCTGCTCGGCGTGCCGGTGGCGCGCCCCGACGTCGTCGAGACCACGGCGCTCGGCGCGGCGGCCCTCGCCGGTCTCGGCGCGGGGGTCTGGCGCGAGCCGGAGGAGTTCCTGCGAGGCCGTACCTACCATCGCTTCCTGCCGGATGCTGGAGCTGCCGCCGCGCAGGCAGGGCTCGCCGGCTGGCTCCGCGCCGTAGAGACCGCCTTGCACTGGGCGCGCACGGCGGAGTGACGGGTGGAGCAAGCGGCGGGACAGGCTGTATAATTAGAACTATGAAAATGAACGCTGGAGCAAAATTCGCCCTCGGTGCGGTGCTGATCGTCGGCTCGGTCGGTTACCTGATGGCCTCGGGGATCAAGAAGACCGGGCAGTACTTCCTCACCCCCGGCGAGCTGTCCCGCAAGGTCGCGGTCGATCCCTCGTTCTATAACGTGGGTATGAAGGTCGGGGCGCACGTGGTGCGCGGCACGGTCTCCAAGGACGTCGCCTCGCAGACCCTCCGGTTCAGCATCACGGACGGCGCGGCGACCTACCCCGTCACCTTCCATGGGCTGCCACCCGACACCTTCAACGACTCCGTTGAAGTCGTGGTGGAAGGACGGCTCAAACAGGACGGGGTCATCTACGCGACCGACGTCCTGGCCAAGTGCGGCTCCCGCTACGAAGCGGTTCCCAAAGCCTAGATGACCATCCTCGGCAATCTCGCGCTCTGGGTCGCCTACCTTCTCGGCATCTGGGGCGCGCTGACGGGGTTCCTGGGCGGCGCCAAGGGCCGACCCGATTTGCAGCGCAGCGCCCGGAACGCGGTGTTCGCCATGTGTGCCGCGCTCATCACCGCCGTGTTCGCCCTCGAATGGGCGCTGTTCCACCACGATTTCAACGTGGAATACGTCGCGGCGTACACGAGCCGCAATCTCCCGATCTTTTACACGTGGTCGGCGCTGTACGCGGGCCAGAAGGGCAGCCTGCTCTTCTGGGCGACGGTGCTGTCGCTGTTCGGGTCACTGGCCCAGATCTTCACGGCCCGGCGGCACCGCGTGTACCTGCCATACGTGGCGGGCGTCGTGTCCGTGGTCGCGGCGTTCTTCATCACCGTGATGCTCTTCGCCGCGAACCCGTTCGGGCGGCTGCCCTACACTCCGCTCGACGGCACCGGCCTGAACCCGCAGCTCCAGAACCCCGGGATGGTGTTCCATCCGCCCATGCTGTACCTGGGCTACATCTCGATGACGATTCCGTTCGCGTTCGCGATCGCGGCGCTCGCCACCAAGGACTTGAGCTCGGATTGGCTCGTCGCGATCCGTAAGTGGACGCTCGTGTCCTGGCTGTTCCTCTCGATCGGTCTGGTGCTCGGGATGTGGTGGGCGTACGTCGAGCTCGGCTGGGGCGGCTACTGGGCCTGGGACCCGGTCGAAAATGCGGCGCTCCTGCCCTGGCTCACGATGACCGCGTTCCTCCATTCGGTGATGATCCAGGAGAAGCGCGGGATGCTGAAGAAGTGGAATCTCGCGCTCGTCATCGGCTCCTGGCTGCTCTCGATCATGGGCACGTTCATCACGCGCTCGGGCGTGATTTCGAGCGTGCATTCCTTCACCGAGTCGCCGGTGGGGTACTACTTCGCGTTCTTTTTGATCTTCGCCGCGATTGCGAGCTTTACGCTCTACACGCGGCGGCTGCCGTTGCTCACCGCCGAGGCGCGCCTCGAATCCATGGTGAGCCGCGAGGCGAGCTTCCTCTTCAATAATCTCTTGTTCGTCGGGATCGCGTTCTCCGTCCTGTGGGGGACCCTGTTCCCGATTCTTTCCGAGGCGGTACAGGGAACGAAAATCACGGTCGGGCCGCCCTTCTTCAATCAGGTGAACATTCCGCTCGGGCTCGCGCTGCTCGCCCTCACGGGGGTCGGGCCGCTCATCGCCTGGCGCCGGGCCTCGGTGCGGAATCTCCAACGCCAGTTCGCCGTGCCCGTCACCGTCGGCGTCTTTACCGGGCTCGCGCTGCTCGTCTCCGGGATGCGGGACTTCTATGCGATCATGGCGATGGCCCTCGGCGGCTTCGTGATGGGGACGGTGGTGCAGGAGTTCGCGCGCGGCACGCGCGCCCGGCACCGTCAGTACAGCGAGTCGTACCCGCTGGCCTTCGTCCGGCTGGTGGGGCGGAATCGCCGGCGGTACGGCGGCTACGTCGTACACACCGGCATGGTGGTGCTGTTCGTCGCGTTCGCCGGCATGGCCTTCAAGCGGGAAACGGAAGCCACGCTTCGGCCGGGCGAGTCCGCCAGCATCAAGAGCCCGTTCGGCTGGACGTACAGCTTCACGCATCTCGGCATCTCGCAGTACGACCAGCTCAACCGCCAGGTGACCGCGGCGACGATCGAAGTCCGCCGTAACGGCAAGCGCCTCGGCCTGCTCACCACCGAGAAGCGCCAGCACGTGGACGCGCTGGGCCGGCCCACCTTCCAGCCCTCCACCGAGGTCGGCATCCGCAGCGATTTGCGCGAGGACCTCTACGTCGTGCTGGGTGGCGTCGTGAACGGCACCGAGCAGGCGGTGTTCCGGTTCACGATCAATCCACTGGTCTGGTGGGTGTGGTACGGCGGGATGATCGTGGCGCTGGGCGGATTGCTCGTGATGTGGCCGGGCGGCGGTTCACCGGCGGTGAAGCGCAGCCAGCCGGGGTATGCGGTGCGGCTGGTAGGGGAAGGACAGTGACCGTTGTACGACGGTACGACGCTACGTTATACGAAGGCATCAACCGACGTCAGTTCTTCGCCGCGGGTGGGGGTGCCTTCCTTAGCGTCGTAGCGACTTGGCGACGTACAACGCCTCAAGTTCCAGACTCTCTTCCCGGGAGCGGTCCTTCAGGGAGACTCTGGGATCCGTCCCGGGCCGGGAGGCCTCTCGAGCCCGTCACGGCGGCCGACAACGACGCCGCGATTCAGGCGATCGAAAAGCGGCTCCATTGCACCTGCGGCTGCGGCCTCGACGTCTACACCTGCCGGACCACCGACTTCACCTGCACGACCAGCCCCGCCATGCACCGCCACGTGGTGGCGCTCGCGGGGCAGGGCAAGAGCGCGCAGGAGATTTTGGACGCGTTTGTGCGCGAGAACGGCGTCGCCATCCTGATGGCCCCACCCAAGCGCGGCTTCAATCTCGCGGGCTATTTCGCGCCCTCGATCGTGATTCTCGTGGCCGCGGTGCTGCTCACCCTCGCCTTGTGGCGCTGGACGCGGCGCGGCGGCGGTGAGCCGGCGGCGCCGAGTCCGGTACCCCCTCCCGACGCGTCTCCCGAAGAGCTCGAGCAGCTGCGGCACGACCTCGAGCAGCTCACCGACTAACATCTCGTGATCGAATTTCTCGTCGGCGTCATGCTCGCCGCCGCGGCGGTGTGGTTCGTCCTGCAACCGATCTTCCTCCCTGCGCCCGCGGGAAGCGGGATAGGGGAGGCGGGAAGCGGGGACGAGAGCGAGGATCCAGACGACGACTTCAGCCCACGCGCCGTGGCGCTCCGGGCGCTGCACGAGATCGAGTTCGATCGCGCCACCGGCAAGCTCTCCGACGAGGACTACGCGGAGCTGCACCGCAGGTACACGGGGGAGGCGCTGGCGGCGATGCGCGAGGAAGCGGGAAGCGGGAAGCGGGAAGCGGGAAGGGTACACCCGGGCGCGGATGTGCCACGCTCTATCCTTCCCCCTTCCTCGCTCCCCCTTCCCGCCTGTGAAACGCACGGCCCCCGGCCCGAGCCCGGCGCCGTGTTCTGCTCGGAGTGCGGTCGGCGTCTCGGATCAAAGCCCGGCTATTGCGCGCGGTGCGGCGCGGGTCTCGAGCTCGATGCGCGCTACTGCAACGGGTGCGGCTCGCGAGTGGCGGCGTAGCGCCCGACGGCCGCTCCGACACCACGATCAACTGGGAACCTGCCATGCACGTCATTGCGATACGAATCACCCTCGCGCTGGTTGGGATGATCGTCGTCGCGGCGCCGGCTCAAGCCCAGCGCCGCCGCATGCGCGGCGGGCGCGCGGTGCTCGTGGGCCGAGGGCCTGAGATCGGTGCGCACGTCGGGTACAACTTCGACCTGCACGACATGGCGATCGGCGCTCAGGCGTCGTTCCCGGTCGAGCCGGCGGTCGATTTCTATCCGTCGTTCGATTACTACACGGTGAGCAACAGAACCGAGTGGGCGCTGAACGTCGATCTCCGGTGGCGTCCGCCATCCGCGTACCGCGCCTGGTACCTCGGCACCGGCATGAACCTCTTGCACAATTCGAGCGCCGGGGGACCGAGTGACACCAAGGCACACCTCAATCTGCTCGGCGGCGTGGAAGGACGGGCGGGTGCGTTTCGTCCCTATGGGGAGGCGCGCTTGATTCTCGGGAACGGGAGCCTGTTTCAGGTCGTCGGGGGATTGAGCTTCCCGATCCACTAGAACTCGTAGCGTTCGATCTTGCGCAGGCCCACCCACAACGGCACGGCCGTCGCCAGCACGCAGATCGCGCCGGCCACGCAGAACCACCCGATCATCCACCCGTCCACTACGACCGGCCGGTGCTCGTACACGGCGCGCACGTACGTGTAGACGGCCTGCCACAGCGCCAGGATCACGCCCGCGAGCACCGCGATCGTGGCCATCATGTAGATCAGACCGCCGAATGACGTGGGGATCTGCGCCGCGTTCTCGGTGTCGAATTGCGGGTAGAGCGCCCCGAATCCGAGCGCCATCGCCGCGATGGCCAGGGTCAGCCCAGAAATCGTGACGAGCCCCAGAATCATCATGAACGGCCGGACCTCGAGCAGTATGTTGGTGACCCCGGTGAGCACGATCGCGAGCACGAGCAGCGGTACGGTGCCCACCCAATACTTGGACCACATCAGCGTTCGCAAATCGAGGGGGCTCGAGCGCAGCAGCCACATGTGGCGTCCCTCGAGCGATACCGCCGGGAAGATGAACCGGGCCGCGATCGACGCCAGCACGAACCCGGCGAGTCCCAGGTTCAGGAACGACACGAGGGTGACGTGGAAGAACCCGACGTCCTCCCCGCGATGCAGCGGCAGCGCCTTGATGTTGAATAGGTACACGACGACGATGGCGGCGAGCAGGATCAGCTGGCTCCATTGCGTGGTGTCGCGGAAGAAGAGCTTGATGTCCTTCAAGACGAACTCCCGTTTCGCGACCGGCAGGGGCGCGAGCAGCACGCCGATCGTCCCGCGCCACAGGGTCCCCCGGACGAAGCGCGAGGCGCCCTCCTGCGCCTTCGAGTAGCCCGGCGCGAACAGCTCGCGGTGCAGCAGCGCGCCGAGCGTCACGCATCCTGCCGCGGTCGTCCACAGAAGCAGGAGCGGCAGCGGATCGAACGGCCCCCGCAGGTAGCTCATGATGGCCTGGGTCGCCCACTCGCTCGGCAGCCACGGTGAGGTCGGCGTTCGCAGCACCGTGATGAAATCGAGCAAATTGCGGAATCCTTCCGGTCGGGCGAGACGCTCGGGCCGGACGAGGCGGAACAACAACACGATTCCGACGGCTGTCACGAGCGCGATGATCGACAGCAGGTCGCGGGTGCGGCGCGCGGGGAAGAGGTTCACGAGCACCAGGGTGATCGCCGCGCCCAGGACGGTGGGCAGTACGAGGAGCGGTCCGATCGTAAGGACGGCGTACGGGGCGAAGCCCCATCCCCCGTGATAGATCACGCCGTACGCCCCGAGGATCGGGATCGCCATGAGCGCCACCATCCACGACGAATGCACCAGCGTCTCGACGAGCTTCGCGAGATAGAGTCGCAGCCAGTCCACGGGCGCGGAGACGAGCAGATCGAGGTCGCGCGCCAAGAAGAAGGAGGACAGCGCTGTCACGACGTTTGAAAGGATCAGGATCGAAGCGAAGGAGAGGAGCGCGAGTCCGAGCAGCTTGCCCGCGAGCAGGGGGCCCAGCTCTTCCACTCCCCGGAAGTACTTGAGAATGCGATACAGCACGCCGAAGGTGGCGAGCCAGAACACCCCGCCCACGAGCCCCAGCGCCACGAGCTTCCCCCATCCCTTGGCCCGCTCTTCGCGGATTCGCTGAAGGCCGGTCCGCCACTTGGGCTCCAGGACGTGGACGAGCGACGGCTGCTTCAAAGGCCGCCGCCCAGCACCTCGACCAGCTCGCGCATCTCGGCCCCGCCCGTCAGGCGCAGGAACAGCTCCTCCAGGCTCGCGTTGCCCGTCGACGTCTGGAGCCGCAGCTCCGCCATCGTGCCGCACGCGACGATCTTACCGTGCTGAATGATCGCGATGCGATCGCACATCGCCTCGGCGATTTCGAGCGCGTGCGAGCTCATCATCACCGTGCCGCCGCGGTGCACGAACTGAGCGAAAATGTCCTTCAGCAGTCGCGCCGCCTTCGGGTCAAGCCCGACCATGGGCTCGTCCACCACGATGCAGTCGGGCCGGTGAATCAGCGCGCTCGAGATGATGAGCTTCTGGCGCATGCCGTGGCTGTAGGCTTCGACCAGCTCGTCCCGCCAGCTCGTCAACTCGAACACCTCGAGCAGCTCCACGATCCGCCGCTCGACCAGGTCCCCTTCCAGCCCATACAGCCCGGCGACGAAGCGCAGGACCTCGGCGCCCGTGAGCTTCTCGTACACGAACGGCCGATCCGGAATGAAGCCCAGGCGCTGCTTGGCGACGAGCGGGTGCCGTTGCACGTCGTCGCCGCCGATGAAGACGTGTCCGCCGCTGGGCTCGAGGATGCCCGCGATCATGCGCAGTGTCGTCGTCTTGCCGGCGCCGTTCGGGCCCACAAATCCGAACAGCTCGCCGGGACGAATCGTCAGGGTGATATCGTCGACCGCGACGAAACTGCCGTACAGTTTGGTCAGGTTCTCGAGCCGGATCATAAGACGTCCACCTTCAGGCGACCGAGGAAACGGAGCAGCTCTGTTTGCCGCGCGAGCCCGTTCACCACGAACCGCAGGTGCCCCGCGTCCGCGGGGAACTCATCCAGGGTGGGATCGACGGCGACCCAGGCCCCGAGATACACCTCGGGCCACGCATGATAGTAGAAGCGCCCGCCGACCCGCAGCAGGCCGGCCACGGGCCGGGCCGGGAGCCCCGCGGCCCGCGCCAGGGCGACGTACAAGACCGTCAGATCGTTGCAGTCCCCGAGTCGGCGGTTGAGCGTGCTGAGGGCGTTCGGGACCCGGGTGCTCGTGGCCCGGCGCGTCTCGCGGAATACCCAATGCGTCAGGAGCTCGGCCGCGTGGGCGGGATCGTGCTCGGGGCCGAGCACCGCCCGGGCCGTGACGCGCACGCTCGGCGCGTCGCTCTGGATCAGGAGCGTGGGCCCGAGCCACGGGGTGAAACGCGGGTCGCGCGCGGGAAGCGTGTACGCAGCCGTCATCGCTCGCCCCCCCGGCGTCTCGCGGCGGACGATCACTGTGTCCCCCAGCCGCTCCTGCCGGCCCCCTTCGAGGCGCAGCCGCGACAGGTCCACGCCGCTGACCCGCACGCGCAGCTCGGCCGGTCCCGCGGAGACAAGCCGCACCCCGGCGGCCAGCGCGGTCGTCCGCACGATGCCGTCTGCCACGGGCCTGGGCGCGCGCGTCGTGTCGCGGCGACGAAAGTTGACGTAGGCGATCTCGTATGCCGAGCGCTCGAGTGTGAGCCCAGTCGGGGCGATATCGCGGACCAGACGGCCCTGCTCGTCGAACCAGGCGCGCGTGACGAGCCCCTGGCTGCTCTGATCGATGCGAAAGGCGCGCACCGTGTCGAGGTGCGCGGCGATCCAGGTCATCGTCGTCGAGTCGAACTCCGCGCTGTCGGGGACGACGAGCGTGGACTCGGGGCCGACGCTGACCGCTACGTCCCGCTCCATCAGCTCGAGCGGGTCGAACAGCGGCACCGAGAACGTGCGTCCCGGCGTCAGGGCTCCCGCTCCACCGAACGCCAGACGCAACGGCAGGAGCGTGGGCACGACCACGGGATGGTTCAGGCGGACGCCGAGCGCCTGCGTATCCCGGCCCGATACGACCGTCATGCGAAACACGGAGTCGCCACTCACCGTGCCGCGCGCCGCGAACGCGGCGTCCGGTCCGTCAAAATCCTCGTCGAGTCGCTCGAGCCGCAGGGCGCGGGTCACGACGGCGACGCTGCGCGCCCGGATGCGCCGCAGCCCGGCGGGCGTCGGCAGCTCGAGCAGCAGGAAGTCGGCGACGGAGACCGTCGTGCTCCCCGTGTCCACGGTCGCGGACGCGAAGCCGATCTGATGACCGGCGAGCACGACGCGGTAGAACGCCGCCCCCGGGGACACCGCGAGGGCAGCCTCGGCCAGTCGCTCGCCGGTTGTGCGGAAGAACACCCGCTTCACAAGCCATCCGAGCGACGTGATCCACGCAAGCGCGATCACGAACGCCCAGCCGCGCCGATTCACGGCTCACCGGCGTCGAGACGACGCAACGCGCCCTCGAACGCGTCGCGGTCCTCGGGTGTTTCGACGACGATGCAGACCTCGGACGGAAACGGAGTGTTCGACGCCTGCGAGCGCACGACACGCACCATGATCGCCGCGGCATCTTCCACGGTGAGATTGCCGGCGCCGGTGCCGAGCGGCGGCACCGTGAGCCGCGCGAACTCCCATTCCCGCGCTCGCTCGAGCGCCGACA
This sequence comes from Gemmatimonadota bacterium, assembly GCA_041484865.1. Classification (GTDB taxonomy): domain Bacteria; phylum Gemmatimonadota; class Gemmatimonadetes; order Gemmatimonadales; family GWC2-71-9; genus AG25. Next base: position 3,203 of record JBGPIJ010000058.1, on the reverse strand, counting down.
ACCACGCCCGCTCCACGGTGAGCGGCGTGATCGGTTCGGTGTCACTCTGGATGACAGCGTGGATGACGAACTCGGCCGGCAGCTCGCCGCCGCCCGCCGTAACCACCGCGGCACCAACCGCGAGATCCTTGCGGACACGCAGCCGGCTCAGGAATTCACTGCCCCCGGCCTGTTCCAACCGGCGGACCGCGGGGGTCGTCGGATCGAGACGGGCGGTGGCGGGGCGGACGATCGCGTCGGTCGCCAGAAAGGCGAGGTCGTCGACGACCACCCGGATCACCGGCCTGCTGCCTCCCGGGAGCGCCGGTACAAGGGCGTGGCTTCGTCGGGCCGATGCAAGCGGTCGAACACGATGCCGAGCCCGTAGAGGGCGCGCGCGTGGCGCGGCTCGAGCGCGATCGCCCGCTCGTACGCGGCACGCGCGCTCGCGAGATCGTCGAGCTGGTTCAGGGCCTCGCCGAGCTGATACCACGCCGCGGCGCGGCCAGGGTCGAGCTCGACCGCCTGCTTGAGATGGGGCACCGACTCGGCGCGGAGACCTTTGCGGGACAGGAGCTGCGCGAGCGCGAGGTGCGCGTCCACGTTGGCGGGGTCGTCCCGGAGCATCCGCTCGAGATCGGCCCGCGCGGACGCGTAGGGGCCGGATGCCCCGAGGGTGGCGGCGCGGGCCACCGCCAGCCGCGCTTCATCGCTGGCGGGCGCGGGAGAGGTGACCGGCGCGGGCCCCGGATCGGCCGGCAACTCGGGGACGAGCGGTGGCGGCAGCAGGTCCCGCTTCACCTCGGCCGGCGTCGCCATTCCGCCGGTCGTCGTGAGCAGCTCCGCTTCCTCGATTAGCTCCGCCGCCACCCGGGCCCGCTCCGATGCCGATTGCCAGTGCGGCTCACGCTTGCGCATCATGTCACAACCTCGCTCGCCAGCCAGGAAAGGTACAGGTCGAGCCCGCGGTCCACCGGTAACGCCAGAAGCTCCGGTACATCGTAGGGATGACGCTCGCGCACCGCCGCCGCGAGTGCTTCCCACTTCGAGACGTCGGTCTTCAGCAGCACGACCACCTCCGGCTCCTCGGTGATCTCACCCTCCCAGCGATAGATCGAGCGGCCGCCGCCGAGCAGTGTGCCGCAAGCGACGAGCCGCGCCTCCACGAGCGCCCGCACCAGCGTCCGGGCATCCTCTTCGGAGCCAAACGTAGTGAGAACGACCAGCGCGGTGTGCTCCATGGGGAGGGCTAACGTATGGAATCAGTGATGGTTGGGCAAGAGAATAGGGGGGACGGACAGGGGCGGACAGAGGCGGACAGAGGCGGATGGGGACGGGCATGCGCCTCTATCCGCCCCCGTCCGTCTCTGTCCGCCTCTGTCCCTCTCTGTCCGTCTCTTCCCGTCCCCGTTGACCTGGGAACCGTCCCCCGTTAACGGTACGAGTCTATGCCTAAAGATCTCCTCGTCGTCCGCGGCGCCCGCGAACACAATCTCAAGAACGTCACCGTCGAGATTCCGCGGCATTCCCTGACCGTCATTACGGGGCTTTCGGGCTCGGGGAAATCCTCACTCGCCTTCGATACGATTTACGCGGAGGGCCAGCGCCGCTACGTCGAATAGCTCTCCGCGTACGCGCGGCAGTTCCTCGGACTGATGGAGAAGCCGGACGTCGATGCCATCGAAGGGCTGTCCCCCGCGATCTCGATCGAGCAGAAGTCGGCGGGGGCTAATCCGCGCTCGACAGTCGGGACGATCACGGAGATCTACGACTACCTCCGGCTCCTGTGGGCCCGTGCCGGTACACCCCACTGTCCCAACGACGGCTCGCCGATCGAGCGGCAGAGCGCGTCGCAAATCACGGAGCTGGTGCTCGCCTGGCCCGAAGGGACGAAGCTCGAGATCCTGGCGCCGCTCGTGCGCGGTCGCAAAGGCGAGTTCCGCGACCTGTTCGAGGCGGCGCGCAAGCAGGGGTTCGCCCGGGTGCGTGTGGATGGCGACACCTACGACCTGTCGGCCGTGCCCAAGCTCAACCGCCGCCAAAACCACACGATCTCGGTCGTCGTCGATCGCCTGGTGCTGCGTCCGGCCGATCGCGGCCGTCTCGCGGACTCGATCGAGACGGCGTTGAAGGCGGCGGACGGAATCGTGGAAGTCGCGCGCGGGGCGACGACGACCACCTTCTCGGAGCGCTACGCGTGCCCCAAGTGCGGCCTGTCGATCCCGGAGCTCGAGCCGCGACAGTTCTCGTTTAACTCGCCGTTCGGGGCGTGCCCGGTCTGTTCCGGACTCGGCACCAAACGCGAGGTCGATCCCGACCTCGTGCTCGCCGACCACAGCCTCTCGATTCTCGAGGGCGTCATCCTGCCGTGGGGAGAGCCCGCCGGCTACATCCGCAAGGTGATTCTCCCCGCGCTGGCGCGCACTTTCAAGTTCGATCCCGCCACCCCGTGGCGAGATCTCTCCGCCGCCGCCCGCAAACTGATCCTGTACGGCGTGCCGGGGCGGAAGCTCACCTATCAGTACGACAGCGAGCGGTTGCACGGGGAGTACGAATCGACGTGGGAGGGGGTGTTGCGGCACGTGGAGCGCCGCTATCGCGAGACCGCGTCCGAGAGCGTGCGCGAGCAGCTCGAGGACTTCATGGTCGAGCAGCGCTGCCCGGCATGCGGCGGCAAGCGCCTCAAGCCCGAAAGCCTCTCGGTGCTCGTGAGCGGCCGCAGCCTCGGAGACGTGGTCGAGCTGTCCGTGAGCGACGCCCTGACCTTCTTCGAAGCGCTGCCCCTCCGGAAGAACGGGCGCCCCGGGCTCGACCCGGAAATCGCGCGGCCCATCCTCAAGGAGGTGAACGACCGGCTTCGGTTCCTGAAGAACGTGGGTCTCGAGTATCTGACACTCGGCCGCTCGGCGGCCTCTCTCTCGGGCGGCGAGTCGCAGCGCATCCGTCTGGCGACGCAGATCGGGAGCCGTCTCGTGGGCGTGTTGTACATCCTCGATGAGCCGTCGATCGGCTTGCACCAGCGGGACAACGCGCGCCTGCTCGGCACGCTGCGCGAGCTGCGCGACCTGGGCAACACCGTGCTCGTGGTCGAGCACGACGAGGAAACGATCCGCGCCGGGGACTACGTCATCGACCTCGGGCCGCGCGCCGGCCGCCACGGCGGCGAGGTCGTCGCCGCCGGCACGCTCGACGACGTGCTGCGGCACCCCGACTCGCTCACCGCC
>JBGPIJ010000057.1:0-12641 GCA_041484865.1 Gemmatimonadota bacterium | reverse complement strand
CTCGGACATGTCGGGATCGGCGCGGCCGGGCGAGTCCTCCGTGACGATACAGCGGCGCGCGTCCACCCAGGTGGCGGGCAGATCGGCGGTCGCAAGGACGGCCGCGAGGAGCGACGAGGAGAGCTGCTCGCCTTGGGCGACGATTTCGTCGCGGAGCTGCGTCGCCAGCGCCGGCTCATGCTCCACGCGCCCGAGTAGACGAACGATCTCGTCGGACGCCCGCTCCAACTCCCTCTCGATGTCTTCGGCCCGCTTCCCGCCGACCAGCCGGCGCGCCACCGCGCGGTGGCGCTCGACGTGCTGGCCGAGGCCGCGCGCCGTCCTGGTATCGACGGCGCGGAGCAGCGCGTCCGTCACGCGACTCATCGCGGAGACGACGACCACCGGTTGGATGTCGCGCCGAGCGCGCACGATGTCTCGGACGCGCTCGAATGCCGCGGCATCCTCAACCGAGGTGCCACCGAACTTCAGCACCGTGGATTGTCCCGTCACCTGAGCCCTCGAATTCCCCGGCGTGTCAGCCCCGGGGCGCCGCCCCGGAGTGAGCCCACCCGAAGATTGTTTGACTGTGATCGCTACGCCGACCGCCGAAAAAGACCGCTAACGGATGGACCACACCCGCTTTCGGCGGATCAGCCGGCCAGAGAGGGCACTGCGGTGAAGTGCTTGCATGTTGCGGTCCCACACCTTACGAAGCCGCTCCGGGACTGTCAAGGCGGCGCGCCCAGAGTATATTGCGGTTCGGCGGTGGCAGGATGCCGCCGGTAGCGGGAGAGGTCCGGCGTTCGGTCGGACCAAGGCGTTGCCCAATCGGCCCCCCGTTGCTCACCTCTCAACAATGGGAGCGTTACATGTCACAAGCCAGCACGTTCCACCCCCACAAGAGCGCGGTCGTGGTGATCGACATGGCCAATGACTTCGTCTACCCGGGCGGCGTCATCGCCGACTCCGGCGGGCCCGACTACCAGGCCCGCGCACAACGGCTCATCAAACCGCTCGAGCGCTTGCTCGCCGCCGCGCGGCGCGCGGGCATCGCTGTCGTCTACGCGACGGACGCCCACACCCCCACCGACAGCGAGCTCCGCAAATGGCCGCCGCACGCGATGGCGGGAAGCTGGAATGCCCAGATCGTCCCGGCCCTGGCGCCGAAGCCCGAGGACGTGGTGATTCCGAAGCAGACTTACAGCCCATTCCTGACCCAGGCGTTCGAGCGCACCCTCCGGGAGCGGGGAATCACCCAGCTCTATATCACGGGCCTGCACACCGACTGCTGCGCGCGCCACGTCTCGGGAGACGCCTTCCAGCGCGGTTACGACCTGGTGTGGGTCACGGACGCGCTCCAGGCGTTCACCGAGGAGGCGCATCAGGCCGGCCTCGAGTACTTCAAGGCCTGGTACGCCACGGATCCGAGCCGCCAGTTCCGCACGGTGGACGAGTGCGTCAGGGAGTGGGCAACGGTGCCGGAGCCGGTGGGGAGCGGTAGGTAGCCCCGGGGTCAAGCTACCCGGTCCAATCCCGTTGACATGGTTGCCGGGTGGTAGTAGCCTTTCTGTCGATACTGGAGAGACTTATGGTTCATAGCTGCACCACAATCCGCTGCCTGGCCTGTTGTTGTTCGGCCTGTTGTGGACGCTCCCCGGGGAGCGGACACGGTTGCGGTGCACTGTCCGGAGGTCGGACATAGAGCTAGACGCTGAACCAAGTGCAACGTCGACGGGCCCGCTTCCCTGGAGGAAGCGGGCTTTTTTATTGGCGAGTGAATGGTTCTGAAGCCTCGGAGGAGCATGCTGAGTCCTGTCCAGGTAAGAGAGCGAGCCGCAAAGCTCGAGGGAGCGTCGCCCGAAGCGATTCTCGCTTGGGCGGTGGCGACCTTTCCCGGCCGGGCCGCGCTGACCGTGAGCTTCGGTGGCGGCGGCCTCGTGCTCGCCCACATGTTGAGCCGGATCGACAAGCGTGTCCCGCTCTTGTTCCTCGACACCGGCTTCCATTTCCCGGAGACACTCGCATTCAAGGATCAGTTTGTGGCGCGCTACGGCCTGAACCTGGTCGAGCTGCATCCCGCGACCGATCCAGGTCCCCTGTACCAGACCGACCCCGATCGTTGCTGCCACATTCGCAAAGTGGAGCCGCTCGAGCGCGCGCTCGTGGAATTCGACGGCTGGATCAGTGCGGTACGGAACGATCAAAGCCAAGCCCGAGCGAGCATCGAGGTGCTCGAGTACCACCAGGCCGGCGAGCACCCGATCGTCAAGGTTTACCCGCTCGCGGGTTGGTCGCGCGATCAGGTTCGGGGCTACATCCGGGAGCACGAGGTGCCGTACCACCCGCTGATGGACCAGGGATTCACGAGCATCGGTTGCTGGCCCTGCACCCGGGCGACGCGGCCCGGCGAGTCCGAGCGGGCCGGCCGCTGGAGCGGAATGGGCAAGACCGAATGCGGCCTTCACACGTTCACCGTGAAGGCATGAGCTTCTATCCCGTATTCCTCAACCTGCAGCAACGACGCGTCGTGGTCGTGGGTGGCGGGGCCGTCGCGGAGCAGAAGGTGCTCGGCCTCCTCGAGGCGGGCGCGCGCGTGACGGTCACGAGTCCCGAGCTCACCTGGAAGCTCGAAGACCTGGCGGCGACCGGCGCGATCGAGGTGCGGCGGCGGGCGTACCAGGACGGCGACCTCGAAGGTGCGTTTCTCGCGATCGCGGGCACCGACGACCGGAGCGCGAATGCGCTCGTATGGGCGGAGGCCGAGGCACGGGGCATCCTGCTCAACGCGGTGGATGATCTGCCCCATTGCAGCTTCATCGCCCCCGCCGTGCACCGGGCGGGCGACATCACCATCGCCGTCTCGACCGGAGGCAAGAGCCCGGTGCTCGCCGTGCGGCTCCGCGACCGGATTCGCGCGCTCATCGGCCCGGAACAGGCGCAGTTTCTGGACCTGTTGGGCGAGCTGCGACCCGCGGTGACCGCCCGCGTGTCCAACGCCAAGGTCCGCACGCGGCTGTGGTATCAGATCGTCGATTCGGATGCCGGGGAGTACGTCCGGAAGGGCGATCTCGCAGGTGCCCGAGCGCGGATCGAGGAGCTGGTGGAGCGCGCTGCCTCCGGCGCAACGACAGAGGCCACCCCCCGGGGCATCGTCTATCTCGTGGGCGCGGGCCCGGGCGACCCGGAGTTGATCACGGTCCGCGGGCTCGAAGCGCTGCGCCGCGCGGACGTCGTCGTGTACGACCGCCTGGTGCATCCAACCCTCGTGGACCGGGCGCCCGCCTGGGCCGAACGGATCTTTGTCGGCAAGCGCGCGGAGGGACACTCGGTGGATCAGGAGAAGACCAATGATCTCCTGATCGAGCTCGCGCAGCGCGGCCAGGTTGTGGTGCGCCTGAAGGGCGGGGATCCGTTCGTCTTCGGGCGCGGCGCCGAGGAGTGTGAGGCGCTTCAGCAAGCGGGGATCGCGTTCCAGGTGATCCCGGGGATCACGTCCGCGATCGCCGCACCCGGGGCGGCCGGCATTCCCGTGACGCATCGCCGTTACGCGTCCGCCTTCGCGGTCGCCGCCGGGCACGAATGCGAGGGTGAGTCGGATCTCGATTGGGAAGCGCTGGCGCGTATTCCCACCCTCGTCTTCCTGATGGGACTGCGCGGGCTCCCGAACATCGTCGCTCGCCTGCTCGAGCATGGGGCGCGTCCCGAGACGCCCGCCGCGGTGATCGCGAGCGCCACGCTCCCCGAAGCGCGCGCGGTGGTGGGAACGCTCGCAACCATCGCCGGGCTTGCACGCGATGCCCGGCTCGAATCCCCCGCTACCCTCGTCGTGGGTGAGGTCGTGCATGTGAGCGAGCTGCTCGCGTCCACCGCCGTTGCCCGTACCGAAGTTCTCATCGAAGCCTGAGGAACCAGGTTCCATGACAGCCATTCAGTCCCCGCCGCGCGGTCCCCGGCCGATCCCCGACTTCGTCCTCGACGAGCTCGCCGAGTTCGAGGAACACATCCATGAGTTCCGGCGCGGCGAGATCGGCGAGGTCAAGATGCAGAAGATCCGGCTGCAGTTCGGGACGTACGCGCAGCGCCAGGACGGCGTCCAGATGCAGCGGATCAAGATTCCCGGCGCCATCCTCGACGCCGACCAGCTGATCTGCCTCGCGGACGCCGCGGAGCGATTCGGCAGCGGGTTCGTGCACTTTACGACCCGCGAGGATGCCCAGATCTACTATCTCAAGCTCGAGGAAGCCCCCGAGCTGATGCGGTTCCTGGCGTCGCACGGCATCACCTCGCGTGAGGCGTGCGGCAACACCGTGCGGAACATCACCGCCTGCTATCGCTCGGGGACGTCGCCGACCGAGGTGTTCGACGTCGCGCCCTACGCGCACGCGCTGTTCCGCTACCTGGTGCGGAACGATCACAACCAGGTGATGGGCCGGAAGTTCAAGATCACGTTTGAGGGCTGCACCGAAGACCATTCCGCGGTCCGGTTCCACGACATCGGGTTCCTGGCGCGGGTACGTCAGGAGCACGGGCGCGAGCGCCGGGGCTTTCTCCTGCACATCGCCGGCGGACTGGGCGGCGCGCCGATGATCTCGCACGAGTACACCGATTTCCTGCCGGTCGAGGAGATGTACAACTTCGCGGCCGCGATTCTCCGCGTGTTCGACCGCTACGGCGAGCGCAAGTCGCGTATGAAGGCCCGGATGAAGTTCCTGGTCCAATCCATGGGGTGGGAGCGATTCAAGGATGCGCTCGACCGCGAGCGCGAGCTGGTCGGTCCGATTCCCTTCCCGTCCGAGGACCTGGAGGAGGTACACCAGCCGATCCCCAGCGTGGTCGCGGCATCCCCCGCACGCGACCCGAGGGCCGAACCACCGGAGTACATCCGCTGGCGCCGCGACTCGGTGCTCGCGCACAGGATCCCGGGGCTCTCCGGCGTGAACGTGCGCCTGCGCCTCGGCGACATCGTGAGCGACAAGCTGCGGCGGTTGGGTGAGGTCGTTCGCCGCTACTCCGCCGGGGAGGCACGCGTCTCGATCGATCAGAACCTGTACCTGCCCTGGGTGCGTGAAACGGAGCTGCCCGATCTCTACGACGCCCTCGCGAGCCTCGAGCTGGCCGATGCCGGCGCGGAAACGGCCGAAGACATTACGACCTGCCCCGCGGCTGACACCTGCCGCTTGGGCATCGCGTCCGCGAAGGGCCTCGGATCCGCCCTCTCAGCGGCGCTCGAGCCGGGCGGCGAGCTGTCGCAATACACGGACTCGATTCGCGACGTCAAGATCAAGATCTCGGGATGCCCGAACGGATGTGCCCAGCACGCCATCGCCGATATCGGCTTCCACAGCGCGGCGATGACCGAGAACAAGCATACCGTTCCCTCCTACTTGCTCTTCATCGGCGGCAAGCAGGGGATGGAACGCGCGCAGCTCGGCAGCGTCATAGGCAAGTATCCGGCAAAGAACGGCGTCAAGGTGATGGAAACGTTGTTGGAGTTACACCGTGCGGAGCGGCAGAACGGAGAGGATTTCACAGCCTGCATGACGCGCCTGGGCGAGAAGCGGCTGAAGGCCGCGCTCGAGCCCCTGCGCACCGTGCCCACGTTCGAGGCCGATCCGTCCTTCTACCAGGACTGGGGCCACGCGAACGAAGGGTTCGCCGTGCGACAGGGCGTCAAAGGGGAGTGCGCCGGGACGACCATCGCGGAGAAGGTCCCCTCGGTCGCCGACGCCAGGGAGGCGCTGGCGCAGGCGGAGGCGTACCTTTCCCACAAGGAGTACGCCGCCGCGATCTTCGCGGCCCATGACGCCGCCGCCGCCGCGGCCCGCGTACCCCTGTACCGCCGGCTCGTCGACCCGTTCACGTCGGAGCAGACGCTGTGGGAGTTCGAAAACATCTTCGTGCTGTCGGGCCAGACCAACGCGTGGCCGGATCTGCGCTCGGAGTTCGACCGATTGAAGCAAGCGGAGCCCGGCGAAGCGGCGGCGCGCGAGATCCTCGATCGCGCCCGCGCCTTTGGTCAATTCTGCGCCGGGTTCTCAGCCGAGCCGATCAAGTTCAGCGCGCCTCGGGCAGCGGAGGCGGCCGCGGATTGAGAGCCATCCGCTGGGCAGCGGGCGTCGGACTCCTGCTTCTGGTCGGGTGCTCTCCGGCTGGCGAGTCCGCCCACGGCATCGGCGGCATCGTCATCAAGCCCGCGATCCCGAAGCCCGACTTCGTGCTGACGGACACGCGCGGGCAGCCGTTCGATTTCCGGGCTCGGACGCGCGGTAAGATCGCGCTGCTGTTCTTCGGCTACACCCACTGCCCGGACGTCTGCCCGATGCACATGGCGAACATCGCCGAAGCGCGGCGCCGACTATCTCCCGCCGCCGCGCGTGAGGTAGAGGTCGTGTTTGTGACGACGGACTCGGCGCGGGACTCGCTGTCGCGCATGCGGCACTGGCTCGACGGCTTTGACTCGAGCTTCGTCGGGCTCACCGGCAGCCTCAAGCGGGTCAACGCGATTCTGGCGCAGCCGCGGATGCTCCCGCAGGCGGTGCAGGAGCCCGATGGCAAAGGGGGCTACGTGGTCGGCCATTCCGCCGTCGTCCTCGCCTTCACGCGCGACGACTCGGCGCACATCGTGTATCCGTTCGGGGTAGATCGGTCGTCCTGGGTCGCGGACCTCCCGCGTCTCGTGCAGCTCGGGCCGCCGCGCGCCACTCCATGACCGGCGCCCGCAGGATGACTCGAGCCTTCGTCCTCATGATCGCGGCCGCCAGCGCCGCGAGCTGCGGCGCCCCGGGTGGCGGGGGCGCCCGATCCGGGAGCCTGACGATCACTCACGCCGTCATGACGTCACCGGCGTCCGACAGCGAAGCCGCTGCGTTTCTCATGGTGAGGAATCGAAGCGGGACTCCCGCCGCACTCACCAGCGTGCGCTCGCCCGACGCGCGCTCGATCCAGCTGTATGGCGGCGGATGGCCCGTGTCGACCATCGACGTGCCGGCCCGGGGTCGCGTGCGGATGATGCCGAACGGATACCACATGGTCCTCTCGGGTCTCACGCGCCGGCTCGCGAGCGGCGACACCATCACGCTCGAGCTGCGCTTCGATAGCGGCGATGCGGTCGGCCTCCGGGCCCCGGTACTGCCCTACATCAGCACGGCCGGCATCCCCGGCGCGGGGCGGGCGGGGAATGAACTGCTCTGGTGGTGCGCGGTCCTCGCGGCCGCCGGTGATGACCAGATGGAGGCCGCATACTTCTGGGTCGGGGTGCTCCTCGCCGGCCTACCGGTCGCGATCTTTGGCACGATCGGGTTCTTCGTGACCCGGGCATACTTTCGCCAGCGGCGCGCGAATCCGATTCCAGCCGCGGGGCCTCTGCCAGAAGTCTGAGTGGGATACGCCTCGGAGGCTTCCGCTCCACTCCTCCTCGCCGCCACGCTGGCGGCGATGTCGCTCGCGCCGCCGGTGCGCGCCCAAACCCGCCCGGCCCCCGCCGTCGAACCCGCAGCCACCGCCGCCGGCCCGCGCCCCCTTCCCGGCCCCGTGTACGAGTCGGCGGCATACAGTCGGGCCGTGGCGCAGGGCACGAGGACCCGCACCGGCATCCCCGGCGCGCGCTACTGGGTCCAGCATCCGCGCTATAGCATCGACGCCACGCTGGACGTGCCCCACAATCGCCTCGTGGGGCGCGAGATGGTGGTGTACATGAACCGCTCGCCCGACACGCTGCGCCAGCTCGCCGTCCACCTGCGGCAAAACGTCTTCGCGCCCGACAGCCCGCGCCGTGAGCGGGTGCCGATTACCGGGGGAGTCACGCTGCGCCGAGTGGCGGTGAATGGACGCCCGATCGCCACCGCGGCGGATCGTGTGCCGCCCCAACCGGGGCAGTACGCCGTCGGCGGGACGGTCATGTGGATCGCTCTCGCCGCCCCACTCCTCCCCGGTGACAGCCTGCGACTCGAGATCGCCTGGTCGTACCCGCCCCCGCCGGCGCCCGCCGATGGTCGAGAGGGTCACGAGGACCACGTGTATTTCATGGGCTACTGGTATCCCCAGATCGCGGTGTACGACGACGTGGATGGCTGGGTGGCCGATCCGTATCTCCTCGAGGCAGAGTTCTACATGGACCCCGCGGACTACGACGTGCGGGTCACGGTGCCCCACGGCTGGGTGGTCGGCGCGACGGGGACGCTCCAGAACGCGGCCGCGATTTTCTCCGCCGCCGCCCGGGACAGCCTGGCCGCCGCGAGGCGGTCGGGGCGCGTGGTGCGCGTGCTCACTCCGGGTTCCCGGGCCGCGGGTGTGTTCACCGCGGGCGGGGGCCCCGTCACCTGGCACTTCACGGCGTCCGACGTGCGCGACTTCGCCTGGGGTACGAGCGACCAGTACGCGTGGGACGCGACTCGCGCGTTGGTGAGTGGCACTGCCGGGCTGCCCGACACCGTGGACATCAACAGCTTCTTCCGGCTCACGACGCCGGCCGCCGCGTGGCGGATCGGCGGCGCGCGCTACACGCGCGACGCCATTCAGCAGATGTCGGCGTATCTCTGGCCGTATCCCTATCCCCACATGACTTCGATGGAAGGCGTGCTGGACGGGGGCGGCATGGAGTATCCGATGATGACGCTGATGCAGCCCTGGGCCGATACACTCGCGCTGGCCGGCGACCTGATGCACGAGACGGGACACATGTGGTTCCCGATGCAGGTCGGTTCCAACGAGACGCGCTATCCGTGGATGGACGAGGGATTCACGCAGTTCGACGCGGCTCAAGGAATGCGGGTGCTCTACGGGGAACCGCGCCGCGGCGGACGGCCCAACGACTCCGAGACCGGACAGCGCGCGAGCTACCTGCGCGCCGCGCACGCGGGGCAGGACACCCCGCTGATCCTCGGAGGAGGTGCGAGCGGGGACGACTATCCGCAGGCCCTCTACTTCACGATGTTCTACAACAAGACCGCGCAGGTCCTGGCCGCGCTCCGGGGCGTGCTGGGGCCCGACACCTTTCATCGGGCGTTCGTCGAGTACGGCCGCCGCTGGGTCGGCCGGCACCCCCAACCCTACGATTTCTTCAACGCGATGGCCGAAGCGGCCCGCCGCGATCTCTCCTGGTTCTGGACCACGTGGTTCTTCGAGGGGTGGTCCCTCGACCAGACGATCGAGTCGGTGTCGCCCGCGGGCGATTCGGTAGCGATCATCATCGTGGACCGGGGACTCGCCCCGATGCCGGTCCCGCTGGCCGTGACCCGCGCTGATGGGAGTGTCCAACGCATCGACGTGCCCGTGGACGTCTGGCTTGGGGGGGGAGGCGCTCGCCGCACCGTCGTGCGAATCAGGCGCGAGCCGCGCATCGTGCGGGTCGCGATCGATCCCGAGGCCCTCTTTCCCGACGTCGATCCGAGCAACCAGATCTGGACGCCGTAAACCCCGGGGCTATTTGCGCGCGCCCCGCAGCAGCGGTAGCTCGAGTCCGTCCCGCAGCGCCTGCCAGCTCGCCTCGATGATGTTCTCGGAGCACCCCACGGTGCTCCAGCGCTCCGACCCGCGCGCTGATTCCAACACCACGCGGGGCTTGGCGGCCGTGCCCAAGTGGTCGTCCACGATGCGCACCTTGTAGTCCACCAACCGCACGTCCGCAAGCTCTGGGTAGTAGGGGATCAGGCCTTTCCGGACCGCCTGATCGAGGGCGTTCACCGGTCCCGCGCCTTCGGCGGCGGTGTGGATCACTTCGGTCCCGACCTGAAGCTTGACGGTCGCCTGTGCGGAGACCGCGCCGTCCGTACCTCTCCCCTGCTCCACGATGACCGTAAACCCGAGCAGCTCGAAGGGGGGGCGGTAATCCAGGGCGGACCGCCGCACCAGCATCTCGAACGACCCGTCCGCCTCCTCGAACTGGAACCCCGCGTGCTCGAGCTCCTTGATGCGCTGGAGCAGGGCCTGCTCCTGGCCTGCGACGTCCAGGCCGAGCGCGCGCGCGCGCAGCTCGACGTTACGGCGGCCCGCCAGCTCGCTGACGACAACGCGCATCTCGTTTCCGACGAGGGCGGGATCCACGTGCTGGTAGCTCTCGGCCACCTTGGCGACCGCGGCGACGTGAATGCCGCCCTTGTGCGCGAACGCGCTCCGCCCGACGTACGGCTGGTGCGGATCGGGGTTGAGATTGGCGACGGCGGCGACGAAGTGCGCCGCTTCGGTGAGTCCGCGCAACTGCTCGGCTGTAACCACGTCGTAGTCCAGCTTGTACTGGAGCGTGGCGATCAGGGGAATCAGGTCGAGGTTGCCGCAGCGCTCGCCGTACCCGTTGATCGTCCCCTGGACGTGCGCGCACCCCGCGCGCACCGCGGCGAGCGCGTTGGCGAGGGCGAGCCCCGAGTCGTTGTGCGTGTGGATGCCGAGCGGAACGTCGAGGGCGGTGCGCACGTCGCACACCCGCTGCTCGACCACGTGTGGCAGCTCGCCGCCGTTCGTGTCGCACAGCACGACGCAATCCGCGCCCGCCTCGGCGGCCGCCCGGAGCGTGGCGTGCGCGTAGTCGCGATCGAGCCGAGCGCCATCGAAGAAGTGCTCTGCGTCGTAGATCACTTCTTTGCCCAGGCGCTTGAAGTAGCGCACGCTGTCGCCGATCATGCGCAAGTTCTCGTCCCGCGTCGTCTCGAGCACCCGCTCGACGTGCAGCGCCGACGTTTTGCCGACGAGCGTGACGACGGGCGTATCCGCGTCGACGAGGGCGCGCAGATTCGCATCGTCCTCCGGGCGCCCCCCCGCCCGACGGGTCATCCCGAACGCCGCGATCTTCGCGTGTTCGAGTCCCGCGTCCTTCACGCGCCGAAAGAATTCGGCGTCCTTGGGATTCGAGCCGGGCCACCCGCCCTCGAGATAGTCGATCCCGAGCTCGTCCAGCCGGCGCGCGATCTTGAGCTTGTCCTCGACCGAGAGGGAGAGTCCCTCCCGCTGCGTGCCGTCGCGGAGCGTCGTGTCGTACAGCATCAGGTCCATGGAGAATCGCCTCGTCGCTGGAGCACCTGCCCTGAAACGAAAACGGCCTCTCCGAAGTGGAGGGGCCGCGTGGCATCGACTGGTCGGGAACTTCGCTAACCGAGCGTCAGCACGCCGCCTCTCCAAGAGAGCCGGATGGTAATCGTGCTAATCGAAATGCTGGCGCGGTCGTGCATGGTCGTTCGGCCATAATAATCGGGACGCGGCGGCCGTTCAACCTGCTGCACGGTGCGTGGTACGTGGTGCGCGGTACGCCGTTGCCCCCAGGCCAGCCAGGGCCCCCTTTGGACGGTGTCACTCACTATGCACTACATTATGTGCCTATCAAGCCGAAAAATATCAGCATAGATGCCAATATATGGTATTTTGATGCAAAATGATGTCACAATAGTGTAAATACTGCACAAAACACTTGACACTCTAGCAATAGCGGGTTAGGCTTGCTCCCACACGATCACACTACTAGTCCCCGTCCCTGTTCTTTGAGGAGCCTATCCATGCCGCGCCTCACCAGTACGCTCCGACTGCTCAGCCTCGCCTGGCTCGGTGCGGGTGCCGTCCCGCTTGCCGCCCAGGGTTCCCCCGCCGCGGGACCCGACAGTGCACAGCCAGCCGCCGCCAACGCGGCTGCGGCCACGCCCAAGCCGCCGAGCTTCAATCTGAGCGGGTACGCGGAAGCATCGTACGCCTACTCGAACGAAGCCGTCGCGAACGCAATCGTGGGCCGCCTCTACGACCGCTACTCCGGCGGGTTCATGCTGAACGCGCTCAAGCTCGCGGTCGATCGGCCTTACGCGACCAACAAGCTCGACGCCGGCGTTCATGCCGACATTCTCGTCGGCCAGAACGCCCCGGTGCTCCAGTCGAGCGGGTTCAGCGTAGGAAACGACGGTGACGTGACGCAGCTGTACGTCACCCTCAACGTTCCGACCAAGAACGGGAATGGGATTCAGTTCAAGGCCGGCAAGATGGTCACCCTGCTCGGTCTCGAGTTGATCGAGGACGTGTCGAACCCCAACTGGTCGGAAGGGAACCAGTTCGTGTACGTAGAGAACTTCACGTCCACCGGGCTCGAGGTCGACTATCGATTCTCGAGCTACGTGGACGCCGAGCTGCGGGTCGACAACGGCTGGGACCGGGTTCAGGTCGTGAATGGCCACGTCGATCTCATGGGACGGCTCGGCCTCACGTTCGGACCGAACACGTCGATTGGGCTGATCGGCTACGGCGGTCCGCAGGAAGCCGCGAGCGGCGCGACCCGTTATGGCGCCCAAGTGCTTCTGAACCAAAAGTTCGGGAGCAAGACGTCCGTGTGGATACAGGGTGACTACGGGAAGGAACAGGCGAATGCGGCGTTGCCCGATCCCACGAGTGACGCGACCTGGCGCGCCGTGGGCGGCTGGCTCGCCTACGATCTCAGCGCGAAGCTGAACCTCGCTTTCCGGGGTGACTACGTGGACGATCCCAATGGCGCGCGCACGGCCGGCGCGTTCGGGCTCGCAGCGCCCATCGCGCACAAGCTGTGGAGCGGGACGGCGACGTTCAACGTGAAGACGTGGTCCAACGTGCTGGTGCGGCCCGAGGTGCGCTACGACCATTCGAACCTGACGCCGTTCAATGGGAAGAGCAGCCAGGCGACCTTCGGCTTGAGCGTCGCGTACCAGTATTGAGCCGTG